>CAXTVW010000003.1:50896-75606 GCA_964247675.1 uncultured Acetobacteraceae bacterium | reverse complement strand
CATTGTCCAAACGGCGTCTCGCTAACGAGAACTATCGTCGCTCTGATACCAGTGGGCGGAAGGCTGAGCTGTAAGCAAGCATGGGGCTCTGCCCCAAACCCCGCTGGGCATCGAGAGCCGCTCTTCAGCATCAATCTGCTTGCCGCAAGCGACGTGGAAACGGCAGCCATGTTCTCGGCACAGCGCTTCGTGGACGGCGACGCAAGGTTCTCGGCGTCCGGCTGGGCCAAGGGCGCCCAGGATGTCGCCATTCTGACCGCCGCCGTCGCTGCTTTCGAGTGCCGCCTCACAAGCAAAGTTGGTCAAGGCACACACTCGATACTGTTCGTCGAAGTGCGGGCGGTTCGCTGGAGGGATGATGTCGACGCGCTAGTGTATGTGCGCCGCAGCTTCGCTTCGGCCACCGCTTTGACCAGAGTACGAACCTAGACTGGCCGGAAGCGGACGGGCTGCTTTGGAGCGGGGATAGCGGATACCGGACAGTCCGTTCTTGCGCGTGAACGAGTGAAGCGGACGTCTTTACCCGGGGTTTGCTCCCGGGCTTTGCCGGACGCTTCAGAGGAGAACCTCCTCGAGCAGCGCATCCGCTCCGGGCTGCGCCGGCAAGCGCCCGTCGAGCAGCAGCATGGAAAAGCCGTGAACCAGGCACCAGGAAGCGAGCGCTTGGCCGCGTGACACGGCGCCACCCGGCCCCGGCGGCCGCGCCGCCGTTACTGTTGCCAATGCTGCGAAAGCCTCGGCGGTAGCGTCTCGGAAGTCCGGATCATCGCCGTTCAAGACCCTGTTGTGGAACATGAGCAAGAACAGGCCCGGCTGCATGCGGGCAAACCGCACGTAAGATCGGCCGAGCGCCCGCAACGGATCCGCCGGAGACGTGGCAGCCTCGGTGAGCAGCCGCGCAAAGCGTCGGAAGCCGTCGGCCGCAAGCGCCGTAAGCAGCCCGCGAAGATCGCCGAAATGATGGGCGGGCGCCGCGTGAGAAACGCCGGCTGCGCGGGCAATGGCGCGCAACGACAGACCGTCGAGACCGTCACGCTCCAACATCGCCTCTGCGGCTTCGAGAAGAGCGGGTCGAAGGGCGCCGTGATGATACGATTCTTTCGCCATGGCTCAAGGAATGCCGCATGATCTTGTCACCGACAAGTTTTGCTTGACGGCAGCATGCCGCCGAGTGATCTTGTCACTGTCAAAATAGGTGGATGCGATGCTCGCTTTCCAAGTTCTTTTAGGGCTGCACGTCTTTGGCGGAGGTCTGGCCTTGATAGTCGGAATCGTGCCGATGTTGGCCCGCAAGGGCGGGCGGCTTCATCGCAGGGCGGGGCTCGTGTTCTGTGGTGCAATGGGCTGCAGCGCGGTGTCGGCCTTCGTGCTGGCGCTGATCGTGCATAGCGATCTGCTGCTGACGATCGCCGTGCTGACGACTTTCCTGATCATGTCCGGAATGCGGGCTGCTGCATTCCACCGGATTGCGCGCCCTGGGCGCATCGACGGGATATCCTGCCTGCTGTTGGCCGGCTTCGGCGTTTGGCTGCTTTGGCGCAGCACGTCCGCGCTCGACGTGACCGGCCTGTTCTTCGGCGCCGGCAGCCTCATCCTGGCAAGCCGGCAATGGCAGCTTCTGCATGCTTCCCACCCGGACTGGCTGCTGGTCCACATCGCGGGAATGGGCGGCGCCTATGTCGCGACGATCACGGCCTTCCTGGTCGTGAACTTAACCTTTCTGCCCAAGCCGGTCACTTTTATCGTCCCGACGATCATCGGCACTGCGATGATCATCTGGGCCAGCGTCCGCCATACTCGCCGGCACGCAGGCGGCTACCGGTTGAATGCCGAAGCGCAAGCAAAATGATGCCGTCCTTGCTCGATCGCACCCTCCGTCCAATGCCAGGTCGGACGATGGTCCAGGTGTCCAAGCCAGCCATGCGAACGAACACGCCGGCCGTGCTCCACAGCACAGCGGAAACGGCTACGAAAACAACGCCCCGACGACGGAGACTGACGTCCGCATACAATCTGTGTTACCGCCCTGTTTCCGTCTTATGGCTTTCCTTCGGGATCGCGTTGGCTCCAGCTATTCGCGCGCCGTTCTCATAAGTCGGCCATGCTTGCAACGTATGCTCCGCGATGGCCAGCAGCCCTGCCCGAGACATCCCATCGCGGGCCAGCACCGACATGCCTTGAATGACGGCGATGATTAGGCCGGCGAGCGCGGCAGCATCGGTCCGAGGTGGCAGAACCCCAGTTGAGATGTCGCGCTCGATCCTTGCACGCAGTTGCGAGCTTATCCGCTGGCGGATGTCGGCGATCGCACACTGGATGTCGGCGGACGCGGCAGAGCCGCTGGCCGTAGCGCTGGCGAGCAAGCATCCCTTCGGCGTCATCTCGCCAGTGAAAGCCGTCGCGGCGCCGGTCAGCATGCTGCGCGCGGCGTTGTAAGCCGTCGGCGCTCCATCGATTGCCCGTGCCGTCACATCGGGATCGCCGACGTAGCGGTGCGCCGCTTCCAGGAACAGGCGCCTTTTATCGCCAAACGCCGTGTACAGGCTGGGTGCCGACACGCCCATTGCGGTCGTCAGGTCCACGATCGATGTCGTTTCGTAGCCGTATCGCCAAAATGTCAGCATCGCCTGCTCAAGCGCGGCGTCACGATCAAAAGACAGTGGACGGCCGATTTTCCGGCGCGCTCCTCGAACGGCCTCACAATGTTTCATAGTGATCGCTTTAAAACTGTTGACGGCTCTCAGCCGCCATAGCATAGGTTTCCGTAGCGAACACTAAGAAAGAAGCGTCAAATGTCCCTCACCGACTTCCGCACGCTTGGCCGCTCGGGCCTTGTGGTCAGCCCGCTTGCCCTCGGGACCATGACCTTTGGTGCTGCCGAGTGGGGTACAGACAAGGCCACGTCGCAAGCGATCTTCGATGCTTACCGAGGGGCTGGCGGCAATTTCGTCGACACGGCCGACATCTATGCAGGCGGCGAGAGCGAGCGGCTGGTTGGCAAGTTCATCGCCGACAGCAATGCTCGGAACGACATCGTCCTAGCCACCAAGTTCGCCTTTAACGGCTCGACGAGTCCGCTGACCGCTCAGCAGACTGGCCGGGGCAACCCGAACGCGGGCGGTGCCGGCGCCAAGAACATCCATCGTGCCCTCGACGCGTCGCTTAAGCGACTGGGCACTGACTATGTCGATCTCTACTGGATGCACATCTGGGACGGCGTGACCCCAGTCGAGGAGATCGTGCAGACGCTTGGCGACCTCGTGCGTGCTGGCAAGATCCGTTACTACGGCCTGTCCGACATGCCGGCCTGGCTGGCGATGAAGGCCGCCACGATCGCGGCCGAGCGGCGTGTGCCCGGCCCTATCGCGATGCAAGTCGAATACTCGCTGGTCGCGCGTGACGTTGAAAGCGAGCATTTCCCGGCGGCGCGGGAAGGTGGCATGGGCGTGATGCCGTGGAGCCCCCTGGCGGGCGGCTTCCTCTCCGGCAAGTATCAACGTGGGAACACTGCCGGCGTTGGTCGATTGAGCGGCGCAAACCCCTTCGGTGATAGCAAGTTTGCTGCCCGTAATTGGGATATCCTCGACGTGCTGAGAGCAGTGTCAGGCGAACTCGATCGCCCAACGGCGCAGGTCGCGCTCGCCTGGACTGTGGCGCAAAGCGGCGTGGCGTCGACCTTGATCGGCGCAAGCAAAGTATCGCAGCTCGAAAGCAATGTCGCGGCGACCCATCTCCGGCTAAGTGACGTTCACCTGAAGCGTCTTGATGAGGGAAGCGCGCCAGTGCTCGGCTTCAGTTCCGGACTCGCGGCGCCGTTTATCCGGCGTATGGTTTTCGGCGGTCACGGCGTCACTGCATGGGGCGAGCAACTCCGTTTGACGTCGTGACTGGCGCGAGCAGCCGGGAAGCGAAGGTGCTGCCGATCTTGCCACAGCGAAGACGGCAAGCGGAACGATGGGGATCTCCCGCCCGACAACCTCGATCGGCGGCGATCGGAGATCCGTTGACTTTGCTCACGATACTCGCATTGGCGTAGATTTCAGGGGCGGTAGGCTGGACGCGTGAGCGCCATGACGCGGTCCGTTACCGCGTGACTTACCGCACTGCTGTTTCAGCGGTCGTGCTTCGCGAGCACGAGAGGGGAGGCCGTGATGAAGTTTGCCGCGATCATCGAATACGGGGACGATAAGGACGGGCTTCGGGCCAACCATTCCGCCCACCGAGCATACCTGCGAACGTTCCTCGACAACGGCCAGCTACGCGCGGCCGGACCCTTCGCCGACGACGCCGGGGCGTTGTGGGTGCTGGACGCTGACAGTGCCGAGGCGGCAGCCGAGATCGTCAACGGCGATCCACTCGTCGAGGCCGGAGTCATCACAGGGTGGAAGATACGCCCGATTGCTTACTGGTCAGCGCAGGAGGCAAAAGGGGCCCGGTGATGGGCTGCCCAGGTTGGGAGAGTTACGCCGCCTCGATCATGCGGGCCCAAACCGGAGAGGCTGGACCACCCTGACCAAGCCCGGATCGAACGCTCGAGCGTCTCCGTCTGGTGGTTGCGCCGTTGCTGCCGTCCTGCGCGGCGTTGAAACCGGCTGAAAGACATCCTTCATCCTGATGCCCTCGCGCCGACCTGATTGGCCGACAGCTGCCGTTCCGCTTGTGAGCAGGCAGCGGGAGTAAGCGGACGCTGACAGGGCGGCACGAGATCCGCCTCTGTCGACCTGTCTTGAAACCCCTAAATAAGGCCCTCGTGCTTCATCGCTTTGTGGACGGAGGGGAGCGTCGTCATGCGCTCCCGAAACGCTATCAATGGTGCAGGTGGCTCAACGTTGAACTTCTTCGCCCAGAGCAGCATGACGAAAAGGTAGCAGTCGGCCACGCTAACGGTGGAGCCGAACAGGTACTCGCCTTTCATGGTGTCCGCCAGATATCCCATACGCTTGACGATTACTTCGCCAGCTTTTGCCTTGTCACCCTCGCCGGCTCCCGCAAAGAAAGGCTTGAAGCTCTTGTGTATTTCGGTCGAGATGAACGCGAGCGCTTCCAGCAGGTGCGTGTGCCCCATCGGCCCCGACGGCGCGAGCTTGCTATCCTGCTGCGCGATCCAGTTCAGAATGGCGACGTTCTCGGTGAGCATCTCGCCCGTATCGAGCCTAAGCGCCGGCACGTAGCCCTTCGGGTTGACCGTGCTGAAATCAACGCCGGCCTCCGTGCGCTTGGCCTTGAGATCAACCTTCTCGTGCTCGAAGGACAGACCGGCCTCATGAAGCGCGATGTGGTCGGCTAGGCTACAAGCGCCCGGTGCATAATACAGCTTCATGGTCATCTCCTGCGGGTTGGAGTGCTCCAACGCACGGCGGTCGGATCAGTCGCCGTCATCCTCACTGCGATACGCAGTCGCGACGGCCGAGCCTTCAAGGCTGGGCAGGCGGCGATTACCCCGGGTCAGCGGGCCGACCTGCCGGCAAACTCGAACTCGAGGCCGAAAGCGGCACGGCCGGTCCGGGTTGACTATAGTTCGAAAGCCGACATCCGCACCGGCGTAACTGTGCCGAGACCCGCTTGCTTGTGTGACGGCGCGCCGACCGGCGGCATGCTATGCCTCCGGCCAGACTCGCCGATCATGGCTCGATCGACTCAGGCAACAACTACGCCAGTCTGCTCGTCGAGAACGTCGCCTTTGCAGGCATCGGCAATACCGGCCAGGCCACGATGAACATGCTCGGCGACGATCCGTCATAACGGTCGTCGGCATCATAGATAATGCCGTGCTGAACCTGGAAGGCAACTTCAACTACGGGCAGTTCGGCGGCATGCCCGAGACCGTGACGCTTGGCAGCAAATTGGTTCTGAACGTCGGTAGCTAGGGCGCCAACATAACCGACTCTGGCGCAGACACTCTGGTCAACCAGAGCACAATTCTACTTGCAGGCCGCTGCACGTTTTCGCAGTCCGATGGAAGCTCGATTGTAAATTCCGGCACCATCATTGCCGATTCCGGCGCCAGCGTGCAGTTCAGTCCCGGTGGCGTTGCCAATATCGGCTTTGCGATTCCGGCGCTCTGCTGATCAGTGGCGGCGCTACGGTGGAGGTTGCTGAGACAGATCTGTCGAACACCGGCGACAAGGCAATCGCATTTATTGCGTCGAGCTACATGCTACGAAGGAGAAAGCGATCCGCCTGATCGCAAGTAAATAGTAATTGTGCAAACAAACCACGATTGTTCAAATTGGAAATCCCCCCTGCAGTATTCGACAAACGACCGCTCTCTTCACTTGCCCTCGAAGGTGCCCGAACGCCGTTCGCCCACGGCGCGAACACCCTCGCGGAAATCCGCCGTTTGCATCAAGACATGCTGCTTTTCGAACTCCAGCTTCGTCTGGCTGCGCATCATGGCTGCAAGGCCCTCCCGCAAAGTCTTCCGTGTCGCTTGCACGGCCAGAGGCGCCGCTTCGGCGAGCTCCTGTGCCAAGTTCAGCGCAGCCGTCAGCGTATCCCCAGAGGTGACCTCGTCTGCCAGTCCCCATGCCAAAGCTTCGTCACTCTTGATCCTTCGGCCCGTCTGCAGCATCAGCGACGCACGCTGAACACCAATCACTCTCGGCAAAGTGCACGTGATACCGAATCCTGGGTGAAACCCGAGCTTTACGAAATTCGCGGTGAAACGCGCCTGTGGTCCCGCCACACGGAAATCTGCCGTAAGCGCCAGCCCTAGGCCAGCCCCTACTGCAGCGCCCTGGACAGCAGCAACCACTGGCTTGGTGGTGGCGAACAACCTGACTGCCTGATCGTAGAAGGTTGTAAGACCTTCGCCCGCCCCGCTTGCCGGCCCGCTTGGTTCTGCCAGGTCAGCGCCGGCGCAAAAGACCCGGCCCTGCGTGGCTAAAACCAGCGCCCGGCACCGGGGGTCGTCATCGAGCGCCGCCCAGCAATCGGCAAGGTTGGTAAGCAGCTCGGTTGAAACAAAATTGTTCGGTGGCCGGTCGATCACTGTCACTGCAACGTGGCCGTGCCACTCCACGCTCACCTCGCCATAGCATGCTTCTGTCATGTGCACATCCAAGATGGTTACGGAGCACAGGGGTTTATGCTTCCGAGCTCGCTCTGACTATATCTCCGCATAACGGGATGCAATGTGGATATCAGCGATGACAGACCGAGGGGCAGGCTAGAATTCATTGGTTACGCAATGAAGCTCAAGTCCAAGATCCTGGTGAGGCGCTCGCTTCAAGCGCACCGTCATTGCGATTGCATGCACCGTCGAAGGTAGCGACGAGTCTCCTAACATGCTTCGTCCGATGTGGGTCCATCCGCCGAGAAGTGTGGCGCCACGTCTGTAAACCAGCTTCCTCCACTGCCGTGACGCTTCATCTTTTGCGCAAACGGGCTATCCTGTCATTCATTTCCGGTCCCTTTCCTTCCGTGTGGTGCAACTCCCACGCGATCCCCGCCGCCAACGTCATGCCATCTGTGTCGCTCACAAGCTTCTTGGCAGCGCGGGTGGCGCGCCAGCTATTGTCCAGCACCTGTTTGCAGAACAGCAGCGCTTCGCTCTCAAGCGCCGTGTCTTCAACACAGAAATTGGCGAGACCCATGGCAGCCGCCTGAGAGCCGGAGTAGGTGCGCGACGCAAACATCATCTCCTGCGCGCGCGCAACGCCGATGCGGCGCGGCAGGCGCTGCGACAGGCCCCAGATCGGCACCAGGTCCCACTTGGCGTGCGTGTCGGCAAACGCCGCGCCTTCGCCGGCGATGATGATGTCGGCTGCCAAAGCCAGTTCCAGCCCACCCGTCAGACAATGCCCGTGGATGGCGGCAACCACGGGCATCGGCAGCCGTGCCAGGCGTTCCACCACCCCTGTCTCCAGCCTGGCAACGGCGCCATCTTCAGCCCCGCCTGCAATGTCGTCCAGATCGTGTCCGGCGAGGGCACCCGGTCGTCGTCTTGCCTCCGCGCCTGGTCCGTGGCGAAGTGCAACAAAGGCCAGCACTCACCGCCCTTGTGGAGTCTCGGGTGAAGCGGCCACAAGGAGACCGGTCCATGACCGAGGAGCTGGCGGTTTTCGACGACATGCGTTCGCTGGCCCGCCTGGCGTGGTTGGGCGCGCTGCTCCTGACCCTCGGCCTGGCAGGGATCGTAGCGTTGATCGTCGCGTGGGAGTTCTACTGGATCGCATGGGCGCTCGCGGTGTTCATGGTGCTGCTAGGGGGCGGGCTGCTCTTGCAATTGCGTCCACGCTTCGCTCGGCGTGGCACTCCGTTTCTGGTCATCACGCCCGCTGGCTTTCGTTGCCCCGGCCTGATCGACCCTTTCGTACCCTGGTCGGCGGTCGAGCGCATCCTGGTCAACGATGCGGAGGCAGTGTGCACCACCTTCTTCTTCCGATCGGACGCGCCCTTGCCGGTCGCGGATGGCAGCCGCAGCAACGTACGCGTGCTTGGCAGCCGGCGCGCTCTGGCCATCGCCGGGCCGAGACCGCGCGGCATGACGATCGAGGAGTTCGGAACACAACTGGAGACGACGGCTCAGGCTGCTGCTGCCGAGTCAGCGACGATGCTGCCAGCCGTGCAGGCCGATTGAAAGATGCGGCACGGTTGTACCATCGGGAGACGATTGTTGTGGCCGCGTGGCGGGACGACCCGGCATTTCGCCTGCGCACAACTGAGTTGGTCCTAGCTCTTCCCTCTGTAGTCTTAGTCAAGGGAACCTTGGACATGCTACGACGAGCCTTGGTTTTTTGGCCTCTTTCCCGCTGGTGCGGCCGTCTGCGACCGCTGCGGACCCCCGGGCGGCAAACCGAATATCTGCCATCCATACTAAGGTGCTGGATCCCTCGGTCAGGTTCAGCGTACGGGACGAGCTGGACGAGATTGAACCGATGATGGCCCTCGACAATGCAGAACGCGGCCGGGTTATGCAGCTGCGCTCGTTCATAGAAAACAAGGGCGGGCGGATGTCGGCCCGTGACCCGAAGCCATATGAATGTTGCGGCAGATCGGTTACGCCTTTTCGCTCGGCCGGGCGAATTCGCTTTGCCTAAATCTACAATTGCTTGCCTTATTTCTCTCGTGAGGGGAAAACAAGATACAGCGTCGAGCGAATTACCGCGCTGGCTGCTTAACAGAGGCAAGATAGGGACAGCGACTTGAGCATTTTTGATGACGAAGCTCGCATTAGCCTGAGTACTGAATTCGAGTCAGGCGCTCTTCGCCATGTCCGTGACAGCATATCTATCTTCCGCTTGATGGAAGAAATTTATCCTGCTTCTGGCTCAAAGATCGCGTGGTCGAAAGTGCCGGGAGCGATCTCCGACCGTGCTCGCTGCGGTGACCAGGAAATCGAGCAATTCATTACCTTTATTCAGGCATTGAGGCTGAAATCGACGCTGACGACCGAAGTCACCTACGTTGGTGATGGTCCCACCGATGCCGCAGTAGAGGGGTCGCTGGACAGCATACTCGCTGCCCTTCCGAAACTCATCAACGTTGCTCAGCACCACTACCTGATCGGGCCGCAGGGCGCCTGGTGTGCTTGCTTATCGATGGAAGGCGACATGGACTTCGGGTTTGCCCCATCTACCGGGATGTGACAGCCGTTTAGACTTCAACTGTGCTGTTGCCGCGCCGCTTACACAAAAAAACGCGGACGCTGCTGCATCCAGAGATGAGGGGCACCACCCTGCCGCTGGCTGTCCGCCGCGCTCGGTCAGCAGCAGATCAACATCCCGGAAGCGCAGACTGAATACATATCAAGTCCCAATGGCGTGCTGATGAGGCCTGCCAGAAACCGGTGGCGATGATGCGGGTCTGGCGGCTCCTTCATGTCACCATCCTCCTTCAGACCGGTGAAGCCGCCAGTCAACGTAACGATACCATGCCGGCCAATGCCGCCGCCGTGCCGGAGCGTCGATGGCTCGCGGTAGATTATCCTTGCCGTTTCGCTTGCAAAGTGTCGTCCGGAGAGCCAGTGCTCAATCCTGGTGCGGGCATGCCTTGAGCTCACGCTCGAGTGTCGGCAACTCGGTCGTGGTATCAAAACCGGTCATGTCCGTCCTCCTGCCCAGCAGCCGCCAGGCGTTGCGGGCTTCGGTGAAGGCGGCACAGGCATCTGCTTGCCGGCCGGCGGCCAGATAAACTTCGCCTACGGGGCGCAGCACGACCGGTACGGCCCGGGCGGCCTCGAAGCTGCCCGGCGAGGCGGCGGCGGTGGCGCGGACATCGGCAAGCTCGGCGCGGGCCTGCGCGATCGCGTCCTCGAAGCGGCCAACGGAGGCGAGCGCCTGCGCCCGTTGCGTATGCACCACGTCCACCACATGACGCGCCCGGGTGCTGTTCTCGAACAGGCGCATCATTTCGGCGTCGGCCACGCCACGATCGATCACGGCGAGGCCCTCTTCATGGTGGCCCAGTTCATCGAGCACCGAGGCCACGTTCCAGGAGGTGAACGCACTGCGTTCCAGCAGGCGCATGTCCGGCATGTTGCCCCTGGCGGCGTCAAGGCTGGCGGCCGCCTGCTGATACAGGGGCAGCGACCCCGCCGCATTGCCCAGGAAATACACGGCATCCCCGCGCAGGTTCAGCAGCGCGGCTTTAGTAAGCGCCATGCCCACGCGGTCGGATCCGGACGGCAGGCCGCGCAGATCGGCGGAGGCCGCATCCAGCGGCGCAAGCATCTCGGCGGGGCGGCCAGCGTCGTTGAGCAGTTCGGCCACGCCGATCAGCGCGCGCGCGTGCGTCATGCGCTGCTCCGCCGGTGGCTCGGCCAACCCTTTCGGCGCCGTCAGCCGCGCCGCCTCCTCGTACAGCCGCCGAGACAAGCCAGCATCGTTGTCCACCGTGCGCGCGATGGCGGCCCGCGCGCACAGGGTTTGCGCCAGGGCGGTGGCGATGGCGCTCGCAGCGCCCGTCTCGGCACGGGCGCCCATGCCGGGCGTGGCCTGCGCCAGCGCGCGCAAGGCTGCCTCGGCTTTTGCCAGATCCTGCTTGGCCGCTGCGGCGTCGCCCATTCCCTGCACGTCAGGCAGCCCCAGGATGCGGCCTGTCTTGGTATAGCCCCTTGCCACCTCCAGCCCGATATCCGGCGCGGCACCGGGCACCCTGCTCAGCCCCTCCAGATAGGCGCGCGAGCGCGTGGCGATGTCGCGCCGCAGCACCGATGTGCCTGGAAACGCTTGCAGTTGGTCGGTCACGTCGTCCAGCAGGTAACGTGACAGCGCACGCACTTCGGCGAAGCGCTGGTCGGCCCGCCCAAGCGCCGTCTCGGCGCGCAACTCCAGCGTGGTGGCCACAATCACCGCCGCGGCCAGGCCGGCGGCCGCCGCCACCGCGGCCGAACTGGCCAGACGATGCCGCCGCCAGAAGAACGACAGCCCGCGCCAGCGCGTGGCGGGCCGTGCGCGCACGGGAAAGAAGTCTTGCAGTCTTCTCACGTCATCCGATAGCGCCCCGCAGGCGCTATAACGGTTGCGTGCTTCCGCCGCCCGCGCCTTGCCGATCACCGCGCGCAATTCCGCCTCCTCCGCGCGTTTGGCGCAGCCTTGCGTCAGGGCCGCGAGCAGGCAGCCGAGCGCGAACACGTCGTCCGCAGGCGTCGGGCGAGCGCCGTGGCGCTGTTGGGGGCTTGCATAAGCGTCCGTGCAGGCTGCGGCCTGCGGGTGGTCGGCGGCGGCCAGCGCGGAGATGCCGAAATCCAGCAATTTCACGCCATGCGTGGAATCGACCAGGATGTTGCTTGGCTTGATGTCGGCATGCACCACGCCTTGCTGGTGTGCGTAGCCGGCCGCGTCGCAAACGTCGCAGAATAGCGCCAGCCTTGCGCGCAGATCGAGGCCCGACCGATTGGCGTGCTCGTCGATGGGAAGCCCGTCGATCAGCTCCATAACGATGTAGCTCTGGCCGTCTCCGGTCACGCCGCCGTCATACAGACGTGTCACATGCGGATGGTGCAGGCGCGCCAGGATCTCGCGTTCCTGGGCGAACCGGTCGGCCGCCGCGCGGGAGAACAGCCCGCCACGGATCAGCTTGATTGCCACGGTCTGCTGGAAGCCACCCTCGACCCGCTGGGCGCGATGCACGCTGCCCATGCCGCCATGGCCAATCTGCCCGACCAGTCTGTAAGCGCCCACGCGCTCGGGGGATGCTGGCAGGAGCAGCCGTGCCCCGGGCTCGGGCAGGCAGGTGCGCATCAGGTGAGCGTCCTGTTGCGCGGCAAACAGCCGTTCCACGCAATCAAGCAAGGCGGGATCATCCCCAAACATCGTGCGCAGCCTCGCCGGGCGTTCCGCCTCGGGCCAGTCCAGCGCTTCGTCGAACACATCGAGCGCACGGCGCTCGCGCAACCGGTCCGCGTCGTTACGCATCATCGGCCAGTTCTGCCAGCAGCCAGGCGCGGGCCGACCGCCACCGCCGCTCCACCGTGCTTTCCGATTGGCCGGTTTCGCGCGCGATCTCCGCAATGGTCAGGCCGCCGTAGAAACGAAGTTCCACCACGCGCGCACGGTCCGCGTCGATCGCGAACAAAGCCGTCAGCGCGTCGTCCAGCCGGTCGATCGGCAGCAGGCGGGGCGCTTCCGGACCTTGGAGCCAGGACGTCACTTCCGGCATTTGGCGCTTGTCGGCCTTGAAGCGGCGCACTTCGTCGATCAGCGTTTGCCGCATCACCCGGGCGGACAGGGCCAGGAAATGCCCGCGGTCCCGCCAATCGATACGCGCCAGTTTCAGGATGCGCAGTGCCGCCTCGTGCGCGAGGTCGGTCGGCTGCATCGCCAGCTGCCCGCCATCGTCGCGCAGCACGCGCCGGGCGACCGCGCGGAACTCCTGGTAGTGCAGGGCCAGCAGGCTCTCGCGGGCGGCTTTGTCGCCGTGCGCCAGGCCGTTCCACAAGGCCTCTATTCCGTCATGAGCCAAGTCGCCCTGCCCACTGCGATGCCGCCATTCACGCTGGCGCGTGTCGAACCCTAAGTCAAAAAAATATTCTGCGATGGTGACGGGTTTCAGGGTGGCAACACGCCTCTGATGACAGGCTGACCTACAGGACATGTCGACCAATGCGATACGCCACCGCGCAGCGTGCTCTCCCTACAACCGGCAGTAAGCGGTGACCGGCGAAGCGTAGCTCGAACCAGGATTGCTGGCGTCGGGTTCGCAACCTGCGAAGCAGACGATTCTTCCATGCGACCGCGAAACGTCAGCCGCCGTCGCGCTCAGAACCAAGGAGTCAATCCCGATCCATGACGCCAGCGAACACAATACATGCCATGCTTCAGGCTGAAATAGCATCAGGCCGAGCCACGAAGAGGTCTATAGGTGCGTTCTATGCCATGGCGCTGAAATTCATTCCGGCTGACGCAAGGGACCGCTGGCGCCCCATCAACGAGGCCATACGAGCCAGCCAGCATCGTGACGTTCGCTATCTGGAGCACGTCAAGCAGATCGCGTGGAGCATTCACAACGCCGGCGTCGCGGACGAGGAACTCCCGCAACCTGGAACCGTGGCGTCTCTACCTGGATCTAGACTGATCCAGGAACCCGCCATCGGCGAGATAGCCTATCGCGAAGCCTCATTATAAACTCGCGAGGCTTGAAACAACCGTTTGTGGCTTGCTGAGCGATCACCCTCCGCTTCGGACGCTGCCGGCATCTTCTGCCAACGCTTGAGGTTACGCGGCCGCTTGGGTCCTTTGGCGATGGCACGAGCACATCCAACAGTACGCTGCCGGCAGGCGGTCATGATGGGCAGCCGCTTGAATCCGCCAGTTGCGGGATCCGCTCGGCGCCGCTTATTATCAAGGAGCCAACATTTGCGCGTAGCCAGGTGGAGCCGCGGTCGGTAAGGGGCTGGGTCCGCCGCCACCGCCGATTTGTTGTGCTCGCTGTCGGCGTCCAGAAAAACTCCGGTGCCGCTGGGCAGCACTCGAACGTTGGAACGGTGTGCCACGCATACCTTCGCGGCGGACACGGCGAGCACCGGACGGGAGCGGCCACGCAGCGGCGCAAGGCGGGATTGAACCGGCGCGACCTGCCCGGCATTACAGATGGCAGCATCGATGATGGCTGCGCGGGCCGTCTGCCATCCGGAGAGTTCAGAAGATCGACCCTGAACAAAGGCGCTCAGCGCTCAACCAGCAGGAAGCACCTGACCCATGCAGATGAGGCAATCAGTACACCAGCTTACAATCGAAACGCGCGGAAAAGGATTGACCGCGATCACCAGGCCAATCCTGACATGGGTCACGGACCAGGGAATCGAGACCGGTCTGCTGACCATCTGGTGCCGTCACACCTCCGCTTCGCTCACCGTACAAGAAAATGCCGATCCGACCGTGCGTGCGGACATTGCGCGCTTCTTCGAAATCCTCGTGCCCGAGGATGCTAGTCGATACGCGCATGACGACGAGGGATCGGACGACATGCCGGCGCATTTGCGCACCATGCTGACCGATACGCAGCTCACGATACCTGTGGCCAATGGGCTCCCTGTACTTGGGACCTGGCAGGGTCTCTATTTGTTCGAACATCGCCGCCAGCCACACCGCCGCGAGATCGTGCTGCATCTTTTGGGCGAGTAACTTCGCTCGGCCACCCGCGGTTTGTCGCATAAAACGAATGCCCAGCCTGGGGTGTTCATGGCAGAACCTGCTGCCGGTAGGTTTCGGGAGGCAGCCCTGTCGCACGCCGGAAGTGGCGGGCCTGGTGGGCGGCGTGGGAAAAACCGGCATCCCGCGCTATGGCGCCGACCGGCCAATCCGTCCGGGCCAACAGGTCCATCGTCCGCTCGACCCGGCAACGGAGAAGGTATTGATGCGGCGGCAGGCCCGTCGCCTGCTTGAAACAGCGGGTGAAGTGGTACGGGCTCAACCCGGCTTCCCGCGCCAGGTCGGACAGGGTTGGTGTGGCCGCCGAGCGGGTCTGCATGCGGTCGACGATACGCTTCAGTGTCGGGCCGGACAGGCCGATGGAATGCCGCCGGATCGCGAGAGAGGCCGGGCCGGCAAGCAGATGGCCGATGACGTCGCTTATCGCCACGTCGCGTTCCACGGGCAGGTCAGCCGTCACCGCACGGAGAAGGCCCTGTGCAAGCGCCGGCTCATCATCGTTGATGCGGAGCGGGATCGTCAGCTTGTCGGGATCCCGCCCTGTTTGCAGCGCGCTGCACGTGACGTCCCGCCAGGCAATGCGAAACATCACGACCGAACAGTTTCCGGTAAGCCGGAACCGGCATCGGCAGAACGGCGGCAGCACCGTAACGGAACCAGGCCGTGGTGCTCCCGACCGGAATTTGCCGTCTACCCGGCCTTCGAAGCGATGGGCGCCATCCAGATTGACCACGAGCCCAAGCGCATCGTCGCCATCGATCTCCACGGTCATGTCATCATGACGGACACGCTTGAGCTGCGCATCACCGCGGACGGTGGCGTTGCGGTCGAAACGCAAGTCAAATAGCCCCATCACCCTGTTCCGGCAGGGGTAGCGCCGGGCGACGAGCTTTCCGGCATCGGCGGCATGCCAAGCGGCTTCATCGCCTGGATGTCCGATACGGCATTGGCCGGGCCGGTGCGCGCTGCAGCCGCCACCATGGCATCGACCAGGGCCGCGCACTCTGCTTCGCCCGACGCCAACAGCTCGCGGAACGGGCGGAGGCGCGACAGGGACCAGAGCATGGTTGCCACCAGCACCGTCGGGCTGCCTGCGAGCAGCTTCTTCGCGTTTGGATAGAGATCGTAACCGAGTGCTCGGATGAGGCCGTAGCTGGCGCGGACGCCGCGCGCCAGGACCGCCGCCTCGCGCCACGACGCGCCGCCGCCGCGCCGCTCGCCGGCGACGCAGACGCTTTCGAATGCAACACACAGCGGAACGTGGCAGCGCAGCCAGAGCGGCATGTCAGCATCCAGGACGGCGGGCAGGCCGGCTGCATTGAACAGGTCGGCCCAGCGTTGCTGGCTCACGCGTGTCTTCTGACCGGCTGCGCCGATTGTGCTCCTGAGCCTGCCGTCGGCGGTCAACATCGCCTGGACGAACGGCATGCCGAACGCGCAACGATCTTCGCCGATCGCCGCCTGCAGTTGCTCCGGATGGAAGGTGTTGAACAGGAACAGAATGCACGGGGCGGCACTGCGCGCCAGGGCTGGCAGTTGCGCGTCCACCTGGTGCGCCAGGAGGGTCACGAGAACCAGGTCGTAAGATGCCCGTTCGTCCAGGGCGCTGGCGACCGTCACGCCGGCGCGCGACCCATCCACGCCGACGATGGCCAATTCGCGTTCGAGCTGCTGCAGCCGGGCAGACCCGGGCCGCGCGATGACGGTGACGTCGTGGCCGCCAGCACGCGCCAGCTGGAAGGCGAACGTGCTGCCGATCTTCCCAGTGCCGAGCACGGCGATGCGCAGGGGTCGCGATGGTGCAGGTGAAGCACTCTTCGCGCTCATGGCAGCCGCCGGAACGATGGCAGACTCCGCGCCCGCGGCTTGCCCGCGGTCGCGCCATCGGCCGGCCGGACCAGGCCATCAGCCCGGCCCCCAATCCGCGGAAGGCCAGTCAGGCCGGCGGCAAACGTCACGCCCGCTCCAGATTTAGGTTCAGCAGCTCGGTCATGCAGTGCTTCTTGTCAGTACGATGCTGATGATGGGAGCCCGTGCGCAAAGATAACAGCAAGAACGTGCTCCCGCCCGGCCTACCACGCGGTGGGACGGCGTAAAGCCCTGGGCTGGACCAGGTGGAGAAAACCGTGAGCGATTGTGCAACGAACCAGACCGCCCGCGCGTACGTGCAGCACGCAGCCAGCGCGCCATCCTACTGGATGATCGGCGTGCTATGGCGGGTCATCGCCACTGGGATACAGACCGGCGGGTCCTTTTGCATGCTTGATCAGCTGTGCTCGGTGGGTAGCGGTCCCACCAGGCACGACCACCCTCAGGAAGAAGGCCTCTACGTCGTGGACGGGTCGGTATCGTTCCAGGCCGGAGGCACGACGTTCACGGCCGGACCGGGATCGTTCGTAGCCGTTCCCCGGCATACCGAACACTCCTTCATCGTTCAGAAGCAGGCCAGCCTGATCAATTTCTACCTCCCGGCCGGCTTCGAGTTGTTCCTGATGGGCGGTGCCGTCCCGGCGATGGCCGACACGCTGCCGCCTGCCGACCTGCCGATGCCGCCGCGCGACCTGTTGCTGACACTATCGGATTCGTACGGGGGAATGCCGCTCACGCAGGAGCGGTCCACGCGGCCGAACCATGACGCGTCTGCGCAGCCCTTCATCGCGCACGCCGCCACCGCCGAGGCTTGGTGGTACGAGGGGTGCCACTGGTCAGTATTGGCCGACGGCGGCAGCACGGGCGGCCGCTATTGCATGTTCGAGGTGACCCTACGGCAGGGACAAGGCATTCCGCTTCATCTTCGCGACGGTGTCGACGAAGTGCACTGCCTCCTGGAGGGCGAGGCGGAAATCAAGCTGGACGGGCGCGGGGAAGCCATGACGGCAGGCTCGACGAGCTTCTCGCCACGTGGGACGGCAACCGCGATACGCGCGACGAGCGCCACCGCACGGCTGCTCGTGATCCATACCGCGCCCGGATTTGCACGGGTGCTGAAAGCCTTCGGCGCAAAAACGCAGGATGCGGGAGCACCGGCCGTGCCGCCAGCCGCCGCAGGAAAACGCATGCACGACCTCTTCAACGAGGCCGGGTGGCGGCCGTTGGATGTCGCTTGTCTCGACCCGCGGTGACACCCCCAAATACAACGCTCGAAACCTCTTCCAAAGCAGATACTGTCGTTGTCTTGGCTTTCGGGAAAACGGCAACCATGAGGGCTGGGCAGAATGCTGCCGGCGTTGCTGCTTGTCAGGGGCGAACGCTTTTCATTCAGCAGCCGTTCCGTATCTCTCAAAAAGCTTTTCTCGTGCATCGACATAAATCGCGAGCTAATCTCTGCAAAATTCCAATAAACGTAGGAGGATTCCTTGTGAATGTGAAAAGCCGCTTCTGCGTAGATCTCATCGCAGCTTTGGTTGGCATGACGGTGCTTGCCTCAAATTCAGTCGCGGCCGCGCCAGTTTTCACAACGCTGGCAACCTTCAGCGGAGCTAACGGGAACACATCCACCGCAGGTCTTGTCTTTGATCTTGCCGGAAACCTGTATGGGACGACGATGTTCGGCGGCAGCGGCGGCGGGGAGTTCGGCCAGGGTGTGGTGTTCGAGCTTTCGGGCGCTGACCATACGAAACTCAAGACACTCGTATCCTTCGATGGTTCGAACGGAGCAGGTCCGGCCGCCGCCCTTACGCTAGACGCCTTCGGCAATCTTTTCGGAACGACGACAGCCGGCGGTTCGGCAGGATCCGGCACGGCATTTCGACTGTCCGGCCCTGGCCACCAGACGTTGACCACGGAGGCGTCCTTTACTGGCGCCAACGGTTCTGGCCCGGTAGGCGGATTGGCTCTCTATGCACCCGGAGAGATCCACGCGCCCGGCTACCCGTATTTCGCAGGCAATCTTTTCGGAACGACCGCCACCGGCGGCACCAGCGGTTACGGGACGGTGTTCAAGCTGTCCGGCCCTGGACATCGGTTATTGACGACCGTGGTGTCATTTGCAGGCACAAACGGCAGCCAGCCCAACTCGACATTGGTAGCCGATGCTGCAGGCGCACTATATGGAACCACTTTCACCGGCACGGGCAATTACGGAACAGTCTTCAAGCTGTCGGGTCCAAACCACGACAAGCTGACGACGCTGGTGACTTTCAACCTCACCAACGGAGCAAACCCAAGAGGCGGCCTGACGATGGACGCCGCCGGCAATCTGTATGGCACGACGCAGTATGGTGGCCCAGGATACGGAGGCACCATATTTGAGCTGCCAGGACCCAACCACAACAAACTCGTCACACTTGCAACTTTCGGGAACAACGATCCTGTCGGTGACGTGCCCCAGGGCACACTGCTGATTGACGCGATGGGAAATCTGTTCGGGACGCTCAACGGAGGCGGGGATGAGTTCGGCGGAAATGGACCCTTCCTCGGCTCGGTGTTCAAACTGTCCGCCGATCACAAGACACTTACGCTGCTTTACGCTTTCCAGGATAATACGGACGGCCTTGCACCAGAAGCTGGCTTGACGGCGGACTCAGAAGGAAACCTTTACGGAACCGCATCCTATACGGTTTTCAAGTTATCTGGAGCCGGGTTCGTGCCGAGTCCCGGCCCACTCTCTTTGTCGCATTAAGAGGGCTCACGCCCGGTCCACTCCTCAAGGCAGCACGCCTCAAATTTCTTGGAGCCTGCGGCGTCAGATCAG
Source organism: uncultured Acetobacteraceae bacterium (assembly GCA_964247675.1). GTDB lineage: Bacteria > Pseudomonadota > Alphaproteobacteria > Acetobacterales > Acetobacteraceae > BOG-908. The sequence goes on along the minus strand of CAXTVW010000003.1, from coordinate 56,319 downwards.
CTATCCAGCAAGCCGGGCACAAACACGTCTTCGATCGCGTATTGGCGCTTTGTCAGGCCCTGTTCGTAGTGATAGCGCAGAACTGCATTGATGGCGGCGCGATTGCGCTCGATACCGTAAGGCCACCAATCGTTGCCGAGAAGGGTGCGGTTTTCTTCGATCAGGTTCGTGAACCAAGGCAGCATCACCGTCATGTTGTTGAAGGTCATACCTTTCACGTATTCCGCTTCCATCTGATCTTTAGCGACGCAGAAGCCACGATAAACGGCCTTCACCACATCGGGATGCTGTTCAGCCAGTTCACGCGTGACAACGACAGCGTGCATGATTGGGAAGATCCCGGTGCGCCGGTAATAGTCACGCTCGACCGCCTCGTAATCTTCAAACAGTCTTCCAACCCTTGGCGACTTGTTGAGAACGGCTTTTGGCACGTCGGCAGATATGAGAGCGTCGATACCGCCCGTTTCAAGCATGTCGCCCAGGTCGATGTCCTTGCCAGCCCACTCCACCTCGACGCCGTCCGGCACCGGATGTGATACGAAATCGATCGGCTCCATCGGAAAGTCGATCCCGCCGATGATCCAGCGGCTTTGTTCGGGCCGCAACCCGAACTCGTCCGACAAAACTCCTTTTGACATCACCCCTGCGTCATGGCCGTAAAGCGCGAGTTCGCCGATGCGCTTGCCGGCTAGATCCTGCGGCCGCGTGATGCCGCTGGCTTTGTTAATGTAGACGGCGCCATGGCGAAATGAGCGGACAGGAAACACCGGCAAAGCAAGAAACGGAGGCTTGTCATGACCATCGAAAGTCCGGAGGAAGTACGTCATTCCGAGTTCTGAAACGTCATAAGCTCGCTGGCGCACCATCGCTTCAAAAATCTCCGTCACGATGCGTCCGCTATGGAAAATTGTCTCAGCACCCTCAATCTTGACAGCTCCGTCCGCAAGCAGCCTTGTACGATCGTAGTTCCAGAATGCGACATCTAACTTGTGAGCCATGGCAACCTCCACGTGAAACGATATAAGCAATTATAAGTTGGAATATTGCATAACGCTCGTGTCTTCTAGTCGGCGGAGGTTGCGGTTTTATGATTAGAGGCCTGGCAGTCTCTAGCTCACTCAAGGCTAGGTAAATTAGACTACGCCGATGTGGGTTAAGGTTGGTCGCTCATTCAAATGACGATGAAGCTCAACTTCTCTTAAATCATCATTGATGGCTGACCATTCGCAGTTTTAGCAAAGCGCTGCTACTCGCTCGCGGGCTTCATCCAGGGTCTGCCTGATCAAGGCGCTGGAGCGTCCGGTTTACGCAGCATCGAAGCGGATACTCCACAGCAGCCCGTAAAGCGTCCTCGAGGCGATGCTCTGGTCGATGTCTCGCGTATGCTCGTTCAACGAGCTGCTCGCGACAGCTCGCGCTGAGTATTGCGCCGACTGACGCAATGTTGACGAAGCGACCACAGCGGGCAATCCTGTCCTGGTTTCAGAGTTCGATGGTGCTGCCCCGGGCCGTCGCTTATCAAATGAGGCTTGCATGGTAGGAGAACCGGCAGATGAGTGAACCCGTGCCGCTGCTGCTGCTTCCTGGCCTACTGTGCGACGGTCAGCTTTGGGCTGCTCAAATCGATTATCTTGGTCGCGTCGCCGCGTGCCGCGTGGCCGATCTGACGCGTGACGATAGCGTCGGTGCCATGGCGGCGCGCGCACTGGCCGAAGCGCCTCCTCGCTTTGCGCTCGCAGCCTTGTCAATGGGCGGCTACGTCGCGTTTGAAATTCTCCGCCGCGCCCCCGAACGAGTGATCCGGCTGGCGCTAGTCGATACCAGTGCCGCGCCTGACACGCCCGACCGGGCGATGCAACGGCGCGCGGCGATGGGCTCGTTACGGGTCGGCCGCTTTCTGGGCGTGGCCCGCCGCATGTTGCCCCAGTTGGTCCACTCCGACCACGTGTCCGGGCCGGTCGGTAACACGGTGCAAGCGATGGCGGCGCGGGTCGGTAGTGAGGCGTTTCTACATCAGCAGCGGGCAATCCTTGAACGGCCAGACAGCCGACCGTTGCTGGGCACGATCCGGGTGCCCACGCTAGTGGCGGTCGGCGAGGACGATCAGCTTACTCCGCCGGCAGACGCACGAGTGATCCACGAAGGGGTCACGGGCTCCTCGCTGCACCTGTTCGCACGATGCGGTCACCTACCCCCGCTAGAGAGCCCGAGAGAGACAGGTGCGTTGCTGCGCGACTGGCTTCAATCGTCCCCATAAACCAGTCAATCAGGTCAGTGATGACTTTGCTCAACTGACAACAAGCTTGTGGTCTAACAAACGAAATTCGCCGACGTTTTTGCTAAAACTTCCTTATGCGTGACTCCGGGAGCCAACTCAGTCAAACGAAAAGGGCCAGCACGATGGTCACGAGAAAAGACGCAAAGGTTGGTGACTATGATGTCGACGACATTCTTTCCAGTCAGTGGCAGAGTGCACCGCGGAATGAATTTCGGCTCGCCCGATTTAGAGCTATGCTCCATGACAACAATTATCTTTTTGACACCAGCTACAAGGTCCATTGCGCCACCCATTCCTTTGACGACCTTGTCGGGGATCATCCAGTTGGCAATATCGCCTGTCTCGGACACTTCCATTGCACCGAGCACCGTGAGGTCAATGTGTCCACCTCGAATCATCGCGAAGCTATCCGATGACGAGAAGTAGCTTGAGGCCGGGAGCTCAGAGATGGTCTGCTTGCCTGCGTCAATCAGGTCGGGATCTTCCTCACCTTCATAAGGAAACGGCCCAATGCCGAGCATCCCATTTTCCGAGTGAAGTGTCACCTCGACACCTGCGGGGATGTGGTTCGCTACAAGGGTTGGTATGCCTATTCCTAGATTGACGTAATCACCGTGGTCTAGTTCGAGGGCAGCACGTGCCGCCATCTCGTTCCGGGTCCAGGGCATCAAACTGCCTCCCTTTGTCTCACGGTGCGGAACTCGACTGGTTTCGCATAAGGCGCCCCGACTAGCAGGCGATCGACGTAGATACCTGGCAAGTGGATCCCGTCATGATCCAGACTGCCGGTCGAGACAATCTCCTCAACCTCAGCAATGCAGATCGCCCCAGACCCGGCCATCGTCTGATTAAAGTTTCGTGCCGTTCTTCGGAAGATCAGATTGCCGGCCTCATCCGCCTTCCACCCCTTAATGATTGAAAGATCAGTCCGTATGCCAAGTTCGAGTATGTAGTCTTCGCCCGCGAATTTTTTGACTTCTTTCCCTTCAGCAACCAAGGTGCCGACGCCGGTTCGCGTGTAGAAACCGGCTATTCCGGCAGCACCTGCGCGGCAGCGTTCGGCGAGCGTTCCTTGCGGGCAAAACTCGACCTCGAGTTCTTGTGCAAGATACTGCCGGGCGAATTCCTTGTTTTCGCCGACGTAAGAGGCCACCATCTTCCTGACCTGGCGCGAGCGCAAAAGTGTTCCTAGGCCGACGCCGTCAACACCGGCATTGTTCGAGACAATGAGAAGATCGCGAACCCCCGAACATTCTATGGCCTCGATAAGCCGCTCTGGGATGCCGCACAAGCCGAAACCACCGACACAGATACTCATGCCATCGAAGAGCAAGTTTGATAAGGCACTTGTCGCATTTCCATGAATTGTTGTCTTGGCCATGATACTTCCAGTTGTCAGGCTTCAATACGCGCGATGGGTCGAAACATTTACCGGCTTCTTACGATGCTACATCGCCTTCAGCGGAATACTAGTATCAGCCAATTGTTGTGCTGGTACAATTAGACCACCGACAACAAGCCGTTTGGCTTGCACGTAGTCTCGGGTCGCGTTCACACAGTCAAATGCGATGACGCGGTCAGCCTTGAGGTAGGCGAGAGAGAAGCTGCGGGCTCTCTGGTCGCCACGGACAACCACTTGATCGTATCCGAGCGACAAGCCGATTGTTTGCAGCTTCAGGTCGTACTGGTTGGACCAAAACCACGGCACGGCATCGTAGGATGCAGGCGTACCGGTCAGCACGCTGGCGACAACGTTCGCCTGGTCATTTGCATTCTGTACTGACTCGACACGGATTGTGGCATTTCCGGCATACCGGTTGACGTGAAGCGCGCAGTCGCCAATAGCGAAAACGTCCGCAAGACTCGTTCGGCATTGCCGGTCGACCGCCACGCCATTGCTACCTGCCGCCCCGGCCGTAAACAGCGGTTCCACCGCGGGCACAATGCCAATTCCTACGATGGCCATATCACAGGCCAAGACCTCGCCACCTTGCAACCTGACCCTTTCGACGCGACCACGTGCGCCCTCGAAACACTGCACTGCTGTCCCGAGGCGCACGTCGACACCATGCGCACGGTGTTCGGCTTCATAGAAACGCGACAGCGGTTCACCGGCGACGCGTGCCAGCACGCGGTCGAGCAACTCCACTACGGTGACCTGCTTCCCAGCTTTGGCGAGTGCGGAGGCCGCTTCGAGCCCGACGTAGCCGCCGCCAATCACGACCGCATGCCTGATCCAGCCAAGCTCTCGGCGCATGAGGTCGACATCTGCCCGGGTACGGACCGTATGAACGCCGGCGAGGTCATGTCCGGAGCATGACAGACGGCGCGCGGATCCCCCAGCTGCCCACACGAGGTTTCCGTAACAGATCACCTGCCCATCCTCACAGGTGACCTTGTGCGAATCTGGGTCCACCTTGCTTACGCGCTTGTTCGTCAGGATGGTCACGTTGCGCTGCTCCCAGTAGGAAGCGGGACGGATCAGCAGCCGCTCGGCGGCCATGTCACCGGAGAGGTAACTCTTTGACAGCGGCGGCCGCTCATAGGGAAGATCGGGTTCGTCGCCGATTATGGCGATAGAACCGGCGAACTTGGCCTGGCACAGCGCGGAAGCGGTTTGCGCGCCCGCGTGCCCGGCACCAACGATAACGATGTCAAAGTGTGCTGCGGCGTCGTTGCAGCCGTGAAACCTAGCCGTCACAGCGATCAGTCCTGCGGCGCGATCGTAACGCAAAGACCGTCAAGGACTGGCGTTAACATAATCTGGCAGGACAGCCGCGATGCAGCCGTCCGGTAACTCGAACCATCGAGCAGCTCATCCTCGTCCGCGCTCATGACGGGCAAGCGAGCGCTGAACTCCTGGTCGACATAGACATGACAGGTCGCGCAGGAGCAGGACCCGCCGCAGAGGGCAAGTAGTTCGTCAATCCCGTCATCGCGTATCGCCTCCATTACCGAGACATCCTCCCCGGCTTCGACAGGCCTCAGCTCACCTTTGCGCGTTGAAACAACAAGCTGCGGCATCGGATCCTATTCTCCTTGTCTCACGTGACTCGTCGGCAGTATTGCGAGGAAGCGCCCTCGATGAAAACGGAACGTGACCGTGCCATTTCACGGCGCAATACCCAGGTTGCTGAAACGGGGA
>CAXTVW010000003.1:0-50796 GCA_964247675.1 uncultured Acetobacteraceae bacterium | reverse complement strand
GTTACCGAGTTGTCAAAGATAAATATTTCTGACGATGCGCCGCTCTGACGTAGCGTCTTGAACGCTTGGTAACGTTCGTCGGCCAAAAAGAGTCCGATTGCATCAAGTGAGGGGAAACTGAATGCAGCAATGCGATCAGGTGTATCCATCTCCCCCTCTACCTGCAAGATCGTTCTTGCGCCAGCCACTTGGTGCGCGCCGTAATCAGCTAGCAGTTTGGGCACGGCGGCGAAGTACGACGACATCCAGCTGTCGTCTATTATTTTCATGTATACCACCATAAATGCTGACAATCGGCACTCCTAGACAAGTATCCAAAGCACTCAACGGACTTGGCAACCGTGCTTTGTTGCACACACCCAATCGCGACGAGTGTCTTCGACCGGCGATGGGTAAGGCGATTCTAAGACAATCCTCGTAACGTGGTGGTGATCGCAGATTGTAGAGTGGCATCTAAGTCACTCGGTGCATGCGCCATCCGCCATGCGACATGATTGTCGGGGCGAACCAGGAGCGCGCCATCTTCACCGACCTCGCGCAACACGCGCCAGCGGCCTTCCTCATCTCGCCAACCTCCATCATTGCCGACCGATGCGACATCCAACGGCACGTTGAGTGTCTCCCTGACGCGCTCAGCCGCAGCACGCCACGTCTCCCCTTCAGCGCCAAGCAGCAGCGTCATCCTGCCAGGGGCGGTCAGGTCCAAGGTCGAGCGGCGGGTGCCGTCACGGGTCAGCCACGCATGCGGCAGACGATGGCCCGGCCGCGTGGTTGGGACATAGGTTTGTCCGGTCGGATCAGGCCGGGGCCGCGGCGAACCATCCGGAGTGATTGCGCCCTTGTCGTAGAAGAAGCCGATTTCCAAGTCATGGGCCTGCCACTCCATGCGCTGCACATCCACAATACGAGAAAGCCGGGTCCGAAGTATTTCACCTAAATCCCCATCGTCAAAGAACGCCGCAAGATTTGCGGCACTTCGCTCAGGATCTGCCCTGTTCAGTCCAAGTCCGATGTCGGTGAGTGCGTGGTTATGGAACGTGAGCAGGGCCCAGTCCACGTTCCGCGCGCAAACCGGCCGCCTTTCGGCTTCGTAGCTAGCTAACAAAGAAGGCGGAGCCGTACCTTTGAGGACAGCTGCGAGTTTCCAAGTCAGATTGTGCGCATCCTGTATGGCGGAATTTAACCCCAGCCCCGTCGTCGGCGGGTGACGGTGCGCAGCATCTCCGGCAAGGAAAGTACGCCCAAAACGGAAGCTGTTTGCAAGCACACCCTCTACAACCCAGTTGCCAATCGCGATGAGGTCGACTTCGAGATCCGGGAGTTTCATCAGCTCACGCATTCGTGGCACCAACAAGGAGGCATCTGCACGCGCTGGGTCATCAGGCTTGAAGCTAAAGTGGAACATCCACTCTTCGGAATGACGACCGAACTTCGTAGGACCAAGCTGGCCCAGCACGCCGCTTGCCCAGGAGCCTCCGCTCGGATTGACGAACCATGTCGTCATCGCATGATCATCAGGCCACCAGTTCGACAAATCGGCACGAAAGTATAAGGTAGCCATGTCGACGATGTTGGTGGGGCCTTCAAGCACCGCGCCGACGCGCGGGCCGATGAATTTCCCGCCGTCCCCAGCGATGACATAATCCGCGCGAACGGTGTATTCCTGGTTCGTGGCGCGATCGCGCACCCGCACGATAGCGCCTTCGTCAGTCTGCTCGAAACTGAATGCATCATGGTTGTAACGGACGCGTCCCGGGGCGCGACTCTCGGCAATGGAGGCGAGTAACGGCTCAAGACGAACTTGCGGAAACAGGGTGCTTTCACAGGGACTGTCCTCCTTGTAGTGCCCGAGCGAACCGCCGCCAAAAGATTCGAACTCGAAGATCTTGCGCCTGTCGAGAGGGCCGTCCCCGCCCAAGCTTGTTGACCATCTTATTCGCGAAATGTGTTTCAGGGGCATGGATTTGCTGTAGACGTCATCGGCCAGGCCGTACTGACGCAGGATCTCCATAGTGCGCTGGTTGATATAACGCGCCTTCGGCATACGCCCCGGCCCCTCGTGTCGTTCGATAAGGAGTGACTCGATGCCTAATCCGGATAGAAAAATCGAAGACGTCAATCCGCACCCGCCACCGCCGACGATCAAAACGGGAACTCTTAAATCGACCATGACTAACATGCCTTGCGTGATTGCGAACGTCCTAAACTGCCGGTTGGGTCAAATGTGAGATACGGCCGTCTTGGGCGATACGTCATTTGGCCGATCTGCCAGCGTGGTATCGCTGAAAACCAACCTGCTTGCGCTTGCGTGCTGGGGAGGGGCACTTGGCTCAAATCTGGCCTAAGCCGCGTTCGCCCAGCCAATCAGCGGTGAGCTTCGTGACGGCAGCAAGTTCGGCTGGCTGACCCGTATAGTAGTGAGTAGCGGTTTCCATCAGGACGAAGGTTTTGTCACCGCTCGCGGCGCAGTCGAATATTGCTTGTGTATGTGGCTGCGGCACAGCATCGTCCGCACCGTTTTCGATCACAAGCAGGGGGACCGTAACCTTCTTTACGCAGCGCAGTCCGTCTGCATTAGTGTCATCGACTGACCATTGCGAGAGCCAGGCCCGGAGCGTGGCGAACCGCGCAAGACCAACCGGCCCGTTGTTTACCACCGACGGTTTGCCGAGGTAACACCAACCTGGCCGGCGTCCATTAGGATCGATAGAGGGATCCAGGAACCGCGGATCTGCCAGAGTCCGATGAACAACGAAACCTCGCTCCACATCGTCCCCTCCACGCTCGTTCAACTGAGTGAGAATGTCCTTCGACCAGGCAGTGATGCGCCGTATCCTGCCCAATTGAGCCTCACGATACCGCTGAATAAAAGGAGCGGTGTAGGGCGGCTGGTTCGGGTTTGCCGAATTATAGATGTCGAGTTCGACATCTCGATCATCGGGGTCTGTCTCGTTCCGGACAGACGGATCGATCATGTCCACGAGCAATCTGGCGCGTGATATATGTGCGGCTTGGTAGATGATGGCGTCTGCCGGAATAAGTGCTGCGCCTGCCACATTCACGGGATCCCCCGCAGGCGTCTTGACGATGCTGGGGTGTTCTGCCTCCGATTGGTAGAAGAGGGCGAGCGATCCGCCCCCGCTCCAGCCGAGCAGCACGATACGTTCGTAGCCCCAAACCTTTTTGGCGTGAGCTACGAAGGCGCCAAGATCGAGAAGAACCTTTTCCAAGATGCAGGCGGAGTCATTCTTTGCGTAGCGACTGCCGGCACATAGCACATGTGCGCCCCGGCGGGCGGCAGCCCTGGGCACCGGCAGCAGTTGCATCGTCGCGGACGGATGCATCATGATGTGCAATGTCCGTGACGTCACGCCGAGGGGACGGATCAGTATCCCCTCGAGGTTCACGGATCCCTGGTTGCCGGCGAATCCATAGGTCTCGGTGAAAGACACCGCTTCGTCATAGCAGAGGTGAACCCACTCGAACTGAAGCTCGTGTTCAGCCATGCGTGCTTCTCGAGTCGCTCAATGATTCATATCGCTGACGTTGCTTGCGGATCAGCGTCACCATTTCAGTGGCAACATCCTTGCCCTCCGCCACCGCCTTCTTCTTGGCGTCGCACCACATCTTGAGGTCGGCATAGCCCTGCGTGGTGTGCTTGTTCCAGTCAGGATCCAGCGGCGCGGTTATCTCCAGGCGGATGCCGTTCGGATCATGGAAGTAGATGCTGTAAATCATACCCTTGTGGTCGGTCGGGCCGATCAGGCTTACGCCGTTCTGTCTTAGCCAGTCGGCCCAGCGGTCCACCTCGCCCCGGTCGGTCGCCTGAAGTGCGATGTGATCGAAGATGTCGTAGGCGGGATGCGTCGACTCAGCCCGGACAGGCAGCCCCGGCGCCTCGAAGAAGGCGATGGTCGATCCGTCCTGCATGCTGAAGAAGATGTGGAAGTAGGGAAAGGCATCGCCGGTCGAAGGCACGCTGTCATCATAGATCGTGCTGGCCAGCTCCATGCCCATGACGCGCGTGTAGAAATTTGCCGTCGCTTCCACATCGTGCGTTACCCACGCGGCATGATTGAGCATCAGAGGCGTCAGCCCTGCTTCGGCCGTAGATGTAGAAGGCTTGGCCAGCTCGAGTACGGGTAGATCAGCCATGTTGTCCTCCGGACCTGCGTTTATTGAACATAGGCGCAGCAGGCCGGATGCGCTGTCCCTGATCAGCGGGACAGCATTATCGCGCCACGCGCTGCTGGACGCTCACGCCGCGATACGCCCGCGTAACTGATTGATTACACCGCCTGCTATCAAAACCTCGATTTGCCGCGGTGAAAGATCGTGCCTCAGCCTTACAACCTGCCCGTTTGTGAGTGTTGCCGGCACGTCAGGCGATGCCCGGAGCGTCGCGTGCAGGCCGGCGAAGCATACCGTATCGCCTTGCGCGATATCGTCGTAATCGTCGGAGTCCACGAAAGTCACCGGAAGTACACCGAAGTTCACGAGATTCTGCCAGTGAAGGCGGGCAAAACCTCTAGCAAGTACGACGCGCAACCCGAGATGACGCGGTGCCAACGCGGCGTTCTCGCGGCTTGATCCTTGACCGTAGTTGCTTCCGCCGACTATCGCATGTCCGTCGTTGTCTCGTGCAGCCTGGGCGCGCTGAACGTAGTCGACATCTAATTGACGATAAACATGCTCCGCAAGCTTCGGGATGTTGCTCCACAACGGCATAACCCTGACGCCGCCAGAGACGATGTCGTCGGTCGATACATCATCACCAACTTTCAGTGCCACGGACACTTTTATGTTGTCAGGCAATGGATCCAGTTCAGGAATGGACACGATATCCGGTGTTTTCGCGAGCGGGATAAGCTTTGATGCTTGCGCTGGCACCGGCGGAATGAACATGGCGGTGTTCAGGGACGCTCGCTTTGGTGGATCGATATGCGGGTAGGCCATGTCCAGGCTGCGCGGGTCGGTGATCACGCCGGTGAGCGCGGAGGCAGCGGCTGTCTCGGGGCTGCAGAGGAAGACGCTATCCTCACGTGTGCCCGAACGCCCGGGAAAGTTGCGAGGCACAGTGCGCAGGCTTGCCCGGCCCGATGCGGGAGCCTGGCCCATGCCGATGCAGCCGTTGCAGCCTGCTTGGTGGATACGCGCACCGGCACGCACCAGATCGGTAAGCCGTCCCTCGTTGGTCAGGGCCGCCAGAATCCCGCGCGTGGATGGATTGATGTCGAGCGACACCCGATCGTGAACCTGCTTTCCCCGCAACACGAGGGCGGCAACGGCAAAGTCCCGAAAGCCGGGGTTCGCTGAAGATCCAAGGTAGGACTGGAATATCTCGCGACCTGCCACTTCGTGAACAGGCACGACGTTGCCCGGGCTGGAAGGCAGGGCAATCAGCGGTTCAATGGCCGATAGGTCAAGCTCTTCGTGCTCATCGTAGGTCGCCTCCGGATCGGCCTGGCAGGGCGACCAGTCCGCCTCGCGTCCCTGTTCGCGCAAGAAGTCGCGCACTGCGTGGTCGGAGGGAAAGACGCTCGATGTTGCGCCGAGCTCAGCTCCCATGTTGGCGATAACGTGCCGGTCCATGGCTGCCAGGCAGTCCAGCCCGGGCCCGTAATACTCGATTATCCGGCCAGTGCCACCATTGACGCCGTGGCGACGCAACAATTCGAGGATAACGTCTTTTGCGCTCACCCAGTCACGCAGCTTTCCCACCAGGCGAACGCCTCGTACCAAAGGCATGCGGAACCGTAGCGGCTGTCCTGCCAGAGCCAGCGCGACGTCCGCGCCACCAGCGCCGAACGCCAGCATACCGAGTGAGCCGGCAGAAGGTGTGTGACTGTCCGATCCGACCAGCACCTGACCAGGCTTGCCGAAATATTCCATGTGAACCGGGTGACTGATGCCGTTGCCCGGCTTGCTGTACCAGATGCCGAATCGCTGGCTTGCACTGCGCAGGAACAGATGCTCGTCGGCATTCATGTTGTCGGCCTGCACCAGGTTATGATCCACGTACTGCGCGGCGACTCCTACCTGGGCGCGGTCCAACCCCATCGCCTCGAATTCCAGCATGGCCAGAACACCAAGTACGTCCTGCAGCAGCACCTGGTCCACACGCAATGCAACCTCTTCATCAGGCTGCATCCGCCCCTCAACGAGATGCTCGCTCATCAGCTTTCGTGTGAGATTACTGCGCATAGTCGTGCAAGCTCAAAATTGGCGCCTTTGTCAGGCGGATTGCGTGATCGTCCATGAACGTAGGCGCTCAGGCAATTGCAGCGGTAAGGGCTGCCCTTACGCGGCCGCCCGGTGCGGCACCCGGCAGTGCTGCGGCGCGGGTGGCGAGACGCACCACGGCATCAAGGTCCACTCCGGTTCGCACGCCCATCCGACTGAACATCCAGAGGACGTCTTCTGTCGCGGTGTTGCCCGTAGCACCTGGCGCGAAGGGACAGCCACCCAGTCCACCAAAGGCAGCGTCGAAGCCGGAGATGCCGGCACGCCAAGCGGCGGCTATGTTGGCCAGTCCGAGCCCGTAAGTGTCATGTCCGTGGAATACCCAGTGTGTCTGTTGTCCCCAGCGCGTTAGACAAACCTCCGCCAGGAAGGCAACCTGGTCCGGGTTGGCGCGGCCGGTGGTGTCGCACAAGCCGACTTCTACGTCCGGTCGACAGTCTATAAGATACGCCAGACGCTCAACTACCACGCTGTGATCGACAACGCCTTCAAACGGGCAGTCAAAGGCGGTCGCCAGATTCAGCCGCACCGCAATACCAGCGGGCAGGGCTTGCACCACCGCACGATATTCTCGCATTGCAGTCTCGATGTCACGGCGAACGTTAGACCGGCTGTGTGCCTCCGACATGGAGATGACATAGACGAGATGCCGCGCTCCTGCTTTTAGCGCCAACTCCACACCGCGAGCGTTGGGGACCAGCACCTGCGCGTCGAGCCCTTCGAGCGTCGCGGTACGGCGCATCACTTCGGCGGTGTCGCGCAATTGTGGAATGGCAGTCGGGCTTGCGAAAGATCCGATCTCGATCCTACGCAGGCCAGCAGCATACGCGGCGGTAACAAACGCCACCTTATCATCGGTTTCGATGAACGGACCGATTGGTTGGAAGCCGTCACGTGGTGCGACTTCGACCAGGGTCGCTGTCCTCGTCATAGGACACCCTCCTTTTGCAAACCGGCGATGCGTTCGGCGGTGTAGCCAAGGACCATCTGCAACACAGCGACATTGTCGGCGCCGACTGCCGGGCCAGTCCAGCGGGGTGCCGCGGGATTGCCGTCCACGCGGGGTACTATACCTGGATGAAGGATGGGCCCCAGCAAAGGGTCCTCCACTTGCTGAACCATGCTGCGAAACCGGAACTGCGCGTCGTCGGCACAATCCGCGATCGTGAACACCTTTGTGTGGGGGATGTCGGCTTTCCGCAGCGCATCCTCCAGATGCGCAGTGCCCAGGCTGCCCGTCCAGTCGCTGATGAGCGCATCTAGAGCTGTCCTGTGTGCGACGCGCGCCTGGTTTCCCGCGAAGCGCGAGTCTGTTTCCAGTTCTGGACGACCCATCAATGCTGACAGTTTTCGGAACAGAGGATCGGAGTTGGCGGCGATCAGCATCCAATCGCCATCTTGCGAACGGTAGGCATCCGAGGGGGCCGCCGTTGCGATGCCGCCTCCTGTGGGATGGCGGACGGTTCCGAGAGTACCATACTCCGGCAAAGCGCCTTCAAGCACGCTGAACACTGCTTCTGTGAGCGCTACGTCTATGTCTCCTCCCAAACCGTTTTTCTCACGCCGGAACAGCGCCGCTGCGACGCCGAACGCCGCGTAGATACCTGCCAGGGAGTCACCCAGACTTACGCCGACGCGAACCGGCGGCAGATCCGACACACCCGGAGAGTGGTCGGTCAGATACCGCAAACCTCCGACGGCTTCGCCGATGACGCCGAACGCAGCCTTGTCCCGATCCGGCCCATCCTGGCCGTAGCCGGAGATACGGGCGATCACCAGGTCGGGGCGCACCTGCCTTAACTCGCGTTCGCCCAGGCCCATCCGGTCCAGTTGGCCTGGACGAAAATTCTCCACGAGCACATCACAGTGGCCGACGAGATCGAGCAGAACGCCTGATGCCTGTGGTTTCTTGAGATCCAGGCTTATGCAGTGTTTGTTGCGGGCGTGCACACTCCACCACGGTGATGAGCCCTTGTAGCGTGCACCCCATTGCCGCACGGGATCGCCGCCAGGCGGCTCCACCTTGATCACCTCGGCGCCAAGATCAGCGAGCAAGCGCGTCGCGAAAGGGGCAGCCACGTAATGCCCCAGTTCGAGTACGCGCACGCCGCCGAATGGCGCCTGGTCAGTCTTGCCGCTCATCGTATGCCGCCGGCGGTAGCGTCGCCTGCCCGAAACGGCCGGATCTCCCGAAAATCCTCATTACGCAAACTATGACGCTGGTGCATGCGGCAATATGCGCCATTGGTGCGAGTTTGACCTTCGCTAGCTGTGCTTCCTATGGCATACACTTAGCAACACGCTCCAACGCTAGAGCAGCACCCTATAGCAAACGTGAATAACGCGTTTGTCCCTAAGATGGGGGACATCCTGCCTACAAGTGAAGTCCTACGACGTAATCTAGCAGCGCTAATATTCCAATGATGCCTGAGGGTGCCGAGATGATCATCGACGTTCACCACCATTTCATCCCGATGCAGTATTTTGACGAAATCGACACGCTGTTGCCGCCGGATATCGAGGCGGTGTGGAAGAACGGCAGGGTGGCCGGACGTGATACGGCTACAGGAACAATATCTGCGCCGGCGATTGATCCCTTCTTCTGGTCCAACATCGACGAGCAGTTGCGGATTATGGATGCAGCTGGCGTCGACCACGCCATCCTTTCCTCGGCTTGCTATCAGGATTGGATGACGATACCCGCCGCCCGCGTCATCAACGATGCCACTGCTGAGGTCGTGGCGAAGCGGCCCGATCGCTTCTCAGGGATGATCTCGGTCCCGCCTGACGGCGGTGATGCGATGGAGGAGGAAATATCGCGTGCCCGAGACCTCGGCCTGTGCGCGCTGAACATGACCACAACACATCGCGGCCGGTATCCCGACAACGTCGCCTTCAGAAGGTTCCTTGCCGTTGCCGCAGATGCTCGTCTGCCGGTGTTCGTGCACCCGAGTTGGAGCGGGCCGCTTCCGGGCATGGACAAATGGGCCCTGGACCGGACTATCGGCAAGCCGACCGACATGACTCTCGGTATAGCCAACCTCATGTATAACGGCACCTTCACCGACTTGCCCGACTTGCAGATGTGCTTCGGCCATCTCGGTGGATTGCTGCCGATCGCCATCCGGCGGCTGTTCTTCGCCGCGCAAGGCTATCTGAACGTCCCGGACCACGATTACCCTGACCTGTTGAAGCGCGTGTTTGTAGACACGGCACCTGCGATGTGGCAGTCCAGCCTTGAGGTGGAATTAACCGCGAGGATCATTGGCAGCAGCCAAGTGATGCTCGGATCGGATTATCCGCTTGGCAATCCGGAGACGATCGTGGCGCTTGCCGTCGATCATGTTCGCAATGCGGCTATTCCCGACGAAGCCAAGAAGCGCATCTTCAGCACGAATGCCGTCGAACTGTTCCGGCTGCACCATCTTTGCGCAGATGCGCCGGAGGGCGGCAGCGCCGCGAACTCTGAGCACGGCTGCAGCTGCTGCTGATTGTCCGTTCAGCAGCAGTCAGGGCCGCTTTGCGCCAGCCTCAGGGCGGCGATAAAATCACTGCGTGGCTTGCGAGGCGACCGTTACCTTGAAGTCTGCCAAGGCTTGCGAGTAGCGAGGGTCCCTCGGTGGGACAGCAAGGTTCAGGACAGCGGCACCACTCTCGCCTGCCACAACATCTGGCCAGGCCGCCTCGGAATCGATGTAGAATGATTCGAGCCGTGTCAACGTCGCCTCAGGCGTGGTGATCGAGCCGGCGACAACCACGATGAAGCGGCCTTGCCCGAGACTGGCAGCGCCAGGTAGCTGCTCCCCTTTCCCGATAACCACGAGAGCCGCGGACAGGCCTTCTTCCGTAGGAGCGATCAGCTCGCGTTCTATCACGCCAGTGGTTTCGCCGAGCGCTGCCGGAACGGGGACTTGAATGGGCCCTACAGTTGCGCCGCGGCGCGGACCCTTGGGTGGCTTCGAATTGCTCAACAGGATTGCCCCGACATCATGCGCGGCGCGTAGCGTCAGGTAGGCAAGGCCGTTCTCGCCAGCGACGATCGGACCATATCCGGTGCAAGCGCCTGCGTAGTGAACGGTGACGGCAGAGACGTCGTGGCCGCCGATCCGGCCTGATCCATTCACGAATATCTGGAATTGGTTCTCGCGGTGAAAATGCGCCGGGATGACTGAGCCGGGATGCTGCTCGATCAGGAAAGCGCCAGGCGCCACCTTCTCGCCGCTCACCGGTACGATGTAGTCGGACTTTTCCCAACTTGCGCCATCCAAAGTGACCAAACGGCGGGTTGCTTGTGAGGTGGCCTGAAGACCATAGACTATCATTCGTCGCTACTCCTTCGGTGCAGCTTGACATAGGTGCCGCACCCAAGCCCTAAGCCAGGCTCCGGCTCAGCCCTACAACGCGTGCCGGGCTCCGGCGTGTCAACGCGCGTAGCCCGGCTTGGCCTGACGTGCGGAGATGCGCTCCGCCGCCTGCTTAATGATCGTATCGCTGACGTTGCTTGCGGATCAGCGTCACCATTTCAGTGGCAACATCCTTGCCCTCCGCCACCGCCTTCTTCTTGGCGTCGCACCACATCTTGAGGTCGGCATAGCCCTGCGTGGTGTGCTTGTTCCAGTCAGGATCCAGCGGCGCGGTTATCTCCAGGCGGATGCCGTTCGGATCATGGAAGTAGATGCTGTAAATCATACCCTTGTGGTCGGTCGGGCCGATCAGGCTTACGCCGTTCTGTCTTAGCCAGTCGGCCCAGCGGTCCACCTCGCCCCGGTCGGTCGCCTGAAGTGCGATGTGATCGAAGATGTCGTAGGCGGGATGCGTCGACTCAGCCCGGACAGGCAGCCCCGGCGCCTCGAAGAAGGCGATGGTCGATCCGTCCTGCATGCTGAAGAAGATGTGGAAGTAGGGAAAGGCATCGCCGGTCGAAGGCACGCTGTCATCATAGATCGTGCTGGCCAGCTCCATGCCCATGACGCGCGTGTAGAAATTTGCCGTCGCTTCCACATCGTGCGTTACCCACGCGGCATGATTGAGCATCAGAGGCGTCAGCCCTGCTTCGGCCGTAGATGTAGAAGGCTTGGCCAGCTCGAGTACGGGTAGATCAGCCATGTTGTCCTCCGGAAACAATACTATGGCAAGCGTATGCGGGGCTGGCCGGAAGCGCTGTCCCTGACCGGCGGGACAGCGACATCACGCGACGCGCTACCAGGCGGGAGCGCCTTGCGGAGATCACGCCGCGCTTGTGCGGTCCACTGGCTGGTGATCCGCACGCTTCAGCAGGAGCCGGCGTATGCGTTCCACTGCTGACGCGGCCAATAACAGTGGCGATCCCAGCAGAAGGAGAAGCGGCGCCCGATGCCATCCCAGTGAGAGGAGCACGCCGGCGGTATAAGGGCCGAGAGACGCGCCTAACCGTCCGACGCCGAGCGCGACGCCAAGGCCCGTAACGCGCATCGATGCCGGATAGACGGCGGCCACGATAGTGAACTTTCCCACTGAGCCACCAAAGACGAAGAAACCGGTCACAAAGGCGGCAGTCAGCAACAGCGGCGCGGAGTTTGGCAGTATCGCCCAGGTCGCGAAAGCCACAAAAGACAGCACCATGAACGCGGAGGTCAGCTTTGGCGCGCTCCAGCGGGTTGCCGCGGCGCCGACAACAAGGCCGCCGAGCGCTCCGCCTGCGGTCAGCAAAACCGACCCATAAACCGCTTGCGTGTCGCCAAGACCAGCATGGCCAAGGATAGACGTCGTCCAGCTCAGGATGAAATACGTCGAGGTCTCAAACATGGCGAAGGTTACCCACACCCAGATTGTCGTCTCGGCCATTCCACTCTGGAAGATCGCACGATAAGCCGTCTTGTTCTGTAATGCGGGCTTCTGCGGCAATTCGGCGAGAAGCTCCAATCCGAACGTTTTCCGAACTCTATTGAGGCGGCTCAGGGCGGACTGAGGTTGCCGGCTTGCAAGAAAGCTCATCGACTCAGGTACAAGCACCAGGAACGTTGGGATGAGTACCAGAGAGATGATGGCTCCGAGGACATAGACCGAGCGCCAGCCGTGCGTGGCCACGAGCGGCGGAACGGCTACCCCCGCGAGTCCAGACCCGATGGGGAACGCGATCACGAACGTGGAGATGGCAAAATTGCGCCATTTAAGTGAGGCATGTTCGGCTACCAGCGTGTTGACGCTGGCAAGCAAGGTTCCAACGCCGATGCCGGTGACAATGCGAACGTAGATGAATTCCTGCATCGTCGTAACGTTTGCCGCCAAATACATCGCGATAGTCAGAACAGCGAGCCCTATCACGATTATAGGCCGCCGGCCCACCTTGTCGGCCCAGGGTGCCAGGCATAGCGATCCGATCGCCAGCCCCAGCGTGTGCACGCCAAACAGGAGGCCCAGGTCCCTGGGCGAAAGGCCCAGATCACGGACAATCCAAGCGGCCGTCACCGCGACGGACTGGCTGTCGTACCCGTCGAGCAGACAGATCACCACGCATATCGCGACTGCCAACACCCGAGCCGGACTGAAACCGGTCTCGGCGGTATCATGAACCGCAACCTGCGGGACCAGAGCGAGCGCCATCTAATCTATCCTTCCCCGTCTGCTTTTTTCGCGATGACCAGCCTGCATACGGGTCAGCCCGCAGTGACTTTCAGCCGTTCGGCAAGCCGAGGCAGGATTTGCAAGGCGTTGCCGAACGCCACATCGGAGCTGCATCCACTGAGCAGGCCGCTCTCGTCCAGGTCGCGCAGCGCGGGGGAGATACTGCTAGCCGGGCGCATGGGATAGTCAAACCCGATCAGGATGTGCGACGGCGGTGCAACCTCAAGCAGCGATTTGAGCGAGGACGGGGTAGGTGACGCAGTCAAATCGAAATACAGGCTTGCCACACCTGCACGGAATTCCGCGTAGCTCATTGTGCCGCCGTAGCCGGTGCCCAGCCGCTCCGTCAGGGACGCGAGCCGGTGTACGAGGAACGGCAGTGTTCCTCCGCTGTGTGTGGCGATGTACACGAGATCGGGGAAGCGCGCTTGCGCGCCCGAGAGGATGAAGCTCGTGGCAGCGCGCGTGCTGTCGAACATGAACTCCATGAACGGCGGGACAAACGGCAGGTCTATGTGCTTGACGTAGTCCGGGCCTACGGGATGGACGAAGGCGGGCACGCGGCGACGATTGAGTTCCTCATAGACCGGGAAAAAGCGCGGATCGCCCGGATAGGCGCCGTCAAAGCTGCTGTGAAGGCAGACGCCATCCAGCCCAAGCTCATCGAGCGCATACTCAAGCTCCCGCAACGTGGCATCGTTGTCCTGCAGGGGGAGCACGGCGAACGCGCCGAACCTTTTCGGGTGGCGTGAGACGATGCCGGCAAGCTCATCGTTCATGCGGCGCGCGAGGGGGATAGCGACAGCCGCATCGAAGCCTTTCGTCCCGATTGGATTGGACAGCAGCATCGACTGGATCTTGTGTGCATCCATCACTGCAATCGCCAGATTCTCGTTCCACTCTGGGATCCGCATCCCCTCAAGCAGCGGTGGTTCTGGCAGGCATTGCAGACGCGTCGCGTCAATCCAACTCGGCAACATCGAATGCGAATGCACGTCGATGAGGCCAAGCCCGCTAATTCCTTGCGTAATCGCGAGGTCCAAACGCCGACTCCCCAACATTATGCTCCGACACGTCCGGCACGACCATCTCAGCGCTTTCCGACTGGGTTACCACATCAAGTAACTGCACCAGCCCGTGCACGACGCGAGTGACTGGTACGGCTACGTTGAAATGATCGGCGATCTCGACGAGGGCTCCAATCAACGCCGAATATTCAAGAGGCCGAGCCGCCTCGGCGTCCTGCAGCATCGAGGTCTTGAATTTCCCAAGGCTCTCGGCCACCGCAAGACGGCTATCCGGCGAGCCGGAGACGGTGAGCCCGAACGCTGCCGCCACCGACTTGGCCTCATTCATCATCTGTATGCAAATGGCACGCACTTCAGGGTCTGTAGCAATCCGGTCCCCGGTGGCACGCGTGAGTGCGCTGATCGGGTTGAAGCTGGCGTTTCCCAGCAGCTTGTACCAAACTATTTCACGAATCCGCTCGTGCCTGACAACATCGAAGCCGGCGCCGCAAAACACGTCATCGACCATTTGCAGGCGGTCATCATGATCCGAAGCCGTCATGATGCTTCCAATCGTGATGCGATTGCCGGCAGTGCGGAAGACGCATCCGGGTTTCGGGCTGGAGCAGGACATGTTGACGACAGCACCGACGATTTGTTCGCTCGGCAGGGCGCGCGCTATGTCGCCGCCCGGATCCACCGAGCGGAGCTGCAATTCCGGCAGACTGCCTCCGTCGCCGGCGAAAAACCACCAGGGCACGCCATTGACAAGCGGCACGATAGCCGTACGTGGGCCGATCATTGGACGCAGGCGGGGCGCAAGGGCGGACAAGGCCGGCGCTTTCGTGCTGAGCACGAGCACATCCTGCTCGCCAAGGAACGACGGATCGTCAGACGCGACGACCATGCGTGAACGGTGACCGCCGTCCAACCTTGTCACTCCTGCGCCCTGCAGGGCAGCGAGGGTCGCGCCCCGCGCCAGGATTGAGGGCGGCCGACCACCCGCGTCGGCGATTGCAAACGCCACCGCGCAGCCAATCGAGCCCGCGCCGACAACGCCGACGCGAAGCTCTGTCATAATCTGTAGTCCGACCCCCGATACCCAATCTGCCGCTTCAAAGCATCGAAGATGTCGCGTCCCGCGCCATACTCTGGCTTGAACTGGAACGCCTCGCGGCTAGCCTGCTGGCACACTTCCGCGCTGATCGGATTGTCGTCGCCGGCAAGGGACTGAGACGCCAACTGTATCTCGCAAGCGCGGTTGAGCGTCCACATTCTGGCGAACGCTTCGGAAATGGTTTCCCCCCAAACCAGCAATCCGTGGTTGCGAAGGATGAGCTGACGCTTGCCGGCCATGCTGGCCAGGACTCGCTTTTGCTCTTCGGGGTTGACCGTAATTCCCTCGAACTCGTGATACGCTATTTGGTCATACAGCTGCGCTGCATAGAAGTTAGTCGTTGCCAGGCCATCCTTCTTGCAAGCCACGGCCATCCCGGCCGTCGTGTGCGTGTGCATGATGCATTTTGCTTGCGGGATATGCGCATGGATTGCGGAGTGAAGGACAAAGCCAGCCTTGTTGATCGGATAGCTTGATGACCCAATGATGTTTCCGCTCAGATCGGACTTCACCAGATTGGAGGCGGTTACTTCGGTATACATCAAGCCGAACGGATTGATCAGGAAATGGTGGTCAGGCCCTGGTACGCGGAGGGTGATGTGATTGTAGATGAGCTCCACCCAGCCGAGGTTTGCGAAGATGCGGTAGCAGGCCGCCAGGTCCTCCCGCAGCTCGCGCTCCTGAAGCGATGTATCGGGGATAAGGAGTTCGGTTACGGTCATCTCGAGCTATCCTGAAGAACGCCTCTCGCGAGGGCTGGGTCAAAGTTAGCTTACGCCACGGCCACAATACGGCAGTCCCTTCAGCTAGGGACAGTGGCCGACTTGGATGCCGCGAGAAAACTGACGCGAGATGTCCGCCTGGCAGAAGACCCGGGCACGGCTCTCCGACCGGGTACCTAGCCTGGATGGCAGTGGTGAATTTCTGCCCTGCGGTTCTTATGGCGGGCTTGATCAGCAATGGTGCACTGCACCAACGACATCTCGGGATTGCGATAAATCAACGACTACAGCGGCGGGCCGGAGACGACACGCGCCACGCAATCGCCGAGACCGATGGGAACGAAGCCTGCCGTTCGCGCCGTTCCGGACAATGTCACCTCATCCCCGTCCTCGAGGAAGGTGCGGGTCTCGCCCGACGGAAGCTGCACCGGCCGCCTCCCGCCTAACGTAATCTCCAGCATGCTGCCCAGCTCATGGTCGTCGACCCCCGATATTGTGCCCGAGCCGATGAGGTCGCCTGGATTCAAGTCGCAGCCGTTCGACGTCTGGTGAGCCACTAGCTGAGCAACCGTCCAATACATGTTGTCGGAGAGAGAATTGTGGCCGAGGCGATGAGGCCCGATGCCCCGCTCGCGCATGATCGCGGTTGAAAGATGTACCTCCAAATCGATCCTAAAGGCTCCTGCGCGCTGATCGTCATTATCTGAAAGGTAGGCAAGCGGCTCGGGATCGCCGGCGGCACGCGGCATGGGAGCAACGCGGAATGGCGCCAGCGCCTCTGACGTGATGACCCAGGGAGACACGGTCGAGTGGAAGCTCTTACCCAAGAACGGCCCGAGCGGCTGGTATTCCCAGAACTGGATGTCGCGTGCCGACCAGTCGTTCAACAGGCCGAAGCCCACGATGTGTGAGGCCGCTTCGCCGACAGGAACAGGACGTCCCAGCTTGCTGCCTGGCCCGAGCCAGATCGCCATCTCCAGTTCGAAGTCGAGTTGGGCCGATGGGGCAAGCCGCGGCTCTCCCCCATTTATGCGTATCTGTCCGTTCGGACGGACAACCGGCGTTCCGGCCAGGCGTACCGACGAGGCGCGCCCATGATAGCCGATCGGCAGCCATTTGTAGTTTGGCAGAAGCGGCGCATCGGGGCGAAACAGGTTTCCCACGTTCCTGGCATGGTTGATGCCGGTGTAGAAGTCCGCATAATCGCCGATTGCAACCGGCATGTGCAACGCGCAATCGGCCGTGTCGAACAGAAGCGGCTGCACGTCCTGACGATGGCGTTCCAGCGAAAGCAGGGCGAATATCTGCTTGCGTAATGCGGCCCGGTCAGCGGCCGACAGGCTAAACAGCCCGTTGAGGTTGGTAGCGGTGACCATCGAGCGAGCCGCCTGCGGCAGCAAGCCTGCTGCTGCTGCTAGATCCAGGACCTGGTCGCCGATGGCCACCCCGGGCCGCTGCACGTCACCCGCGGGCGGGGTGAACACACCGTAGGGGAGGTTCTGGACAGGAAACGCCGCATGCCCGCGGGCACTCTCTATCCAGCTGGAAGCCGATGGGTCGTGCGTCTCGTTAAGGATCATGGAGCCTCTCGCGATTTTGCTCTCAACTCGGCCTCTTTCGGCATAGCGTTTGCCCGGCCGACATCACAGGTGAACGGGTCGGGGTAGGTTGTCCGGCGGGAACAGCCGGTTCCGGAGACGGTTGCGTCTGCGCAAGACTTATGGTCACTATTACGAAAAACTAAGAATCAGTGCTTTGGGAGAGACGGTGATGGAGGGCGAAAGCGCCGTTGGTCAAGCCAACGGTCTGGGGTGGCTTATCGAGGCGCTGGGTGCGGCTGTCTTCGATCAGAGATTGATCAGTTATCTGAACCTTACGTGCGGTGCCGAGCACTGTGCGACCTTTCAGGTAACCGAGCATGCGCCGCTTGCGATTTCAGCGGCAAGCTTTGACGGGTCGAATGCCGCGAAGCGTAATGCTGATCGATACTTGCGCGAGCAGTATTGGCGCGTGGATGACATGTTGTGTGAAGCTCGCCATAACATCGGCCGCCCTGATTGCGCCATTGGTCGAATGGAAGTCAAAAAGATTCAAAACGTCCGTTTTCGTTCGGAGATCTATGGACGGGATGGAATAGTCGAACGGGTGCGCGTCATTGGATCCGGTGCTGAGGCAACGATCAGCCTGAGCGTGCTGAAGACGGTCGAGCGCGGCTGCTTCTCCGATCGGGAGATTGGTGACCTACGCGCCGCTGCACCGCTGCTACTCTCCCTTCTTTGCAAGCACGCTTCTCTTGTCGCACATAAATTCGACATGCGTCGCATACTGAGTGACCTCTCCTTCGTCGAGCACGTGGTTGCAAAAGAAGCCGACATTCTTCCAAGGCGTGAAGCCGAAGTTGTGACACGCATCCTGTTCGGCATGTCAACCTCGGGGATCTCGCTCGAACTCGGCATAAGTGAAGAGACCGTGATGACCTATCGTAAGCGCGTCTATAGTCGCCTGTCGATCGGGAGCCAGCGCGAACTGCTTCTGTGGTACCTCCAGTTGCTGGGCAACTCGTCGTCAGACTACGCCGCCTTCGCCGGCGAGCCGCGGCGTTCGGTCAAGCCCGGGCGTTTAGTCCTGCAATAGGTCGGGATCAGAAATAGCTGGGCCGTCCTGACACGCATCCTTCGTGTATGTTCTATGGCCGTCTGGCTAGGTTTGTGTAAAAACCTGATAGACCTGCCGGTAGCCGCTTTGCTGACGGGCCAATACGGCTCACATCCCGGTTCTGTCCAAAGCAGGACGAGATCACTTAGCGTGTGGCGCAAACTGACTGTCAGCTTCGTCACCTAACGGCTCCGCTCAAGCACGGAGACGTAGTTGGCGACGGCACCGCCGCCCATGTTGAAACACACGCCCAGCTCGGGCTGCCGCTCCAGCTGCATGTTGCCGGCTTCGCCAACCAGTTGCCTCGAGGCAAGGACGTGCATGGACACGCCCGTGGCACCCACCGCATGTCCTTTTGCCTTGAGGCCGCCCGAGAGGTTGATAGGCAACTTACCTTCTCGCGTAGTCTGCCCCTCTGCAAGGCAAGACCCGGCACCACCCGGGGCCGCCAATCCCATCGCTTCCATCGTCATCAATTCGGCGATGGTGAAGCAGTCATGCACCTCAGCGAAATCCAGATCGTGAACGGAAATTTTTGCGGCGGCATAGGCGCGCCGGAAAGCCTCTTTCGGCCCGCCAAATTCCGCAAGCGACTTGGCCGACAGCGGCAGCACGTCGTTTACCTGCTCGGTGGCACGGAAACCTACGCCACGTCGGAAGAGATGGGCCATGTCATGCCGCGTAACCACAATCGCCGCTGCGCCGTCTGTGATCAGCGAGCAGTCACTTAGTTTCAGCGGGTCGGCGATCATCGGGTTACGCTCGGAAACTTGCAGACAAAAATCCAGCTCGTAGGGGCGGTGCATTTGTGCCAGCGGGTTGCGCATCGCATTAGCATGGTTCTTGACCGAGATGCGGGCCAGCGCCTCCGTTGGATCTTCGTGAGCCTGCGTGTAGGCTTTGGCATAACGGGCAAATATCTGCGGGAATGACAATTCGCGCTCTTCCGCCTGGTATCCCGCCCCCGAGAGCGCCTTGGTGACGCCGGCGGTACTCAGCGCTGTCATCTTCTCAACGCCGACGACGAGCGCAAGCCGCACCCGCCCAGACCGTATCGCATCGAGCGCTCCATACAGCGCCGCCGAGCCGGATGCGCACGCATTTTCACATCGGGTCGCCGGCTTATAGCGCAGTCCCGGATGCGCCCCAAGAACCATGGAAGAGCAGAAGGCGTCCGCCACCATGCCAGAGTTGAAATGACCGAGCCAGACCGCGTCGATCTCGCGCGCATCCACCCCTGAGTCA
This sequence comes from uncultured Acetobacteraceae bacterium, assembly GCA_964247675.1. Lineage (GTDB taxonomy): Bacteria > Pseudomonadota > Alphaproteobacteria > Acetobacterales > Acetobacteraceae > BOG-908. The sequence goes on along the minus strand of CAXTVW010000003.1, from coordinate 31,204 downwards.
GCGATTGCTTCCTGGGCGGAAGCATGGATCAGCGTCTCCAGATCCCAGTCGAGTTTCCCAAAACGCGTGTGCCCCCAGCCGACCATTACAGGGTCATTATCCACGGTAATCTCCAAATCTACTGATCGACCCACACTCCGTCCATCGAAGGCAGACGTAGCTGCTAAGCACCGGTATGCCCTTCCGAATAAACCTGCGACACCACGAGCATCCACTCTGCTAACACAACGTTCTGAGCCCCGCTGTCCCCAACGGCGGGACGTCCTAAGTCTTTCGGTTGGTGCATGTTCATCGTGCTTCTAAAGCACCTGAGTGTCACGGGTTTACGGTTCCAACCGTCGATCACTACAGCAGATCGAAAGGGTGTGACGCATTTGCGGCGATACCGCCACGACAGCTTTGCTGTAAGTCGTGCTGAGAGCCTCCAGTACATCCTGCCCCTTTAACGTGCCGCTGTACTCGGGTGCCACAGAGCTCAGCCTTGCTTCATCTGAACGTTCTTTTCGTCTCTTTTGTACTGTCCCCGTTGGCAGGGGCATACTCAGCGGTTGCTATATGAAACTAACATGGCTCGGCTTGCAGGACGTCAGGCGCGTGTCAACGGAGATTTCCATGAGTTTATAATATCGTGCGTTCCAAAGAAGCCATGACCTGCACGCCGATCAAGTTGTGCAAGTAACGTGGATGCTAAGGTCCTCGCCACTGCAGGCGTCGATGATGCCGACGTCATTGCAAGGATTTCTCAGGCGCGCAGCCGCTGCTGCGTGATTAAGCACTCCGCAAAAACATCGTTTTACGTTTCAAAGAAGCTCGTATTAGAAATTAATCTGGAGATAACTCCGGGCTCTACCTAGGTCCACCAGGGAGAACGAACATGGTAAGCGTAGGAGAACGTTCATGGTAATACGTCAGAGCTTCTGGCATTCAGACACCATATCCTTCGATCCGATGCGGCAGCGGGATAACTTTTGGCACTCGGTCTTAATTACCATGTCGTTGATGATCGCGGCGCCGGTTGTAGCGGCTGCGCAGACCTCTAACCAGACGTCCGCGCCGGCGACTCCTGCGAGTGTACCGAGCCCGGCCGGATTGAGTGTTCCTCCTCCCGCACCAAGCGATCCGTTCGCCCCTCTAGCCTGGCAGGGGCTCGAACTGTCCTTTCCCGGAGCGAAGAATACAGTAGATCCGGATCCGGCCGGTCTACGTACTGATCTCGGCGACATCGGCATAGGCTACATAGGCTTCAGTCTAGCCAGTCTCTATCAGAACACCCTTAATCACGGCGGCACCGATAATGGCCGACAAATCTACAACGGTCAGAAAACGACTACGTCTAGCCAGAACTTCCTTGCATTCACCTATGATCTAGGCCGCGTCGGGATACCTGGCGGCCAATTGGTGGCGGCTGGCGCGTTCGAGACTGAATCTTGGTCCGGGCTTGGTCCACGCACCGCCAATCTTGGCACCTTGAGCTACTACCAGTCACTCTTCAACAAGCGCATCGAGTTCAAGATCGGTTTGATCAACCAGAATTTTGAATTTGCGATCCCGTTCGTCGCCGGCAGCCTTGCCACCGGTGCCTTCGGAATCTCAAGCAGCCTGTTTTATGAGGCTGGCCTGACTACGATCTTCTACCCGACCTACGCGGTCAACACGACTTTTCACATCGACTCGAACTGGTACGACAAACTTGGCATCTCGCGTGGCGGCAGCCCAGACGGCAGCCTGGCCGAGCACAATGAAAATCCAGCAGGCGTGAAATGGAGCACGCCGAATACGGGGGTAGTGATTGTAGATGAGGTAGGTTACAAGCAGCTGGCGGCTCCTGGCATATACCAGACATGGGTACGTGGCGCACCTATCTACAGCGGTAGTGAATACCGGGACCTTGATCGAGGAGGACGCAATCGAGGAAACTACATGCTTTATCTTCTGGGTGATCAGCAAGTCTATCAATCAGACCCGACGCCTGGACATGCTTATCGTGGCTTGTATTTCGGATTCTCCGCGGAGTATGTCCCCCCGAACTTCAACGCTTTCAGTCAATATTATGAAGCCAGAGCGTACACCCTTGGCATTCTTAAAAGCCGGCCACTCGATCAGATCTCCCTTATATTGGGCGAAAATCGATTTAGTGACATCGACGTTTCGGAAGCCCGTCTTGCTGGCAAGCGTGCGCACAATCAAGCTTTCAGTGCTACCATCGCCTACAGCGCCGCCGTCAAAGCAGGACTTTATGCAAACCTTGGCTTGCAATATACAGATCACCCGTCCGCGGTGACGTATACGCCGCAGGTTGGTAGTTCACTAACACTGATAGCGGCTTTAACCGCGATCTTCTAGATGAGCGACGCTCGAATGATGAGTGACACGTTGAAGGTCAGAGCGATCTAGCATTACAAAAGCTTTGTCAGCACAGCTGATAAGCCTGAAAACTGTCAACCTCAGCGGGTGGACGTTGATCGAGGCCCGGAAATTTCAGTGTCATATCGACAGAGAGAGAAGCGGTGTCTATGCAGTCGAACGGCTTTACTGGCATTTCAACGATTGAGTCGGTAACTGCACGCATTGAGCGGCTGCCAGAGTCACGGTGGCACCGCAAAATACGCATCATCATCGGAGCAGTAACGTTCTTTGATGCATTCGATGCGGTGTCAATTGCTTTCGTTTTGCCGGTGCTCTCTCCTTTATGGCATCTGACGTATGGCGAGACTGGGATGCTGATATCCGCCGGGTTTTTCGGACAAATGCTGGGCGCCGTGCTGTTCGGGTATCTCGCTGAACGATATGGCCGGATCACGGTTCTGAACTGGACTATCCTGACCTATGCGACCTTCGGTATAGGCTGCGCGTTTGCATCGAATCTCCCTTCTCTGGTGTTCCTTCGTTTCGCTCAGGGCCTAGGTCTAGGCGGCGAGCTTCCAGTCGCCGCCACGTTCGTCAGCGAGATATCGCCGACAAACAGACGTGGCCGTTCGGTAATGCTCTATCAATTGGTTGCGCCTTTCGGCTTTCTTGCTGCCTCGCTGGGCAGCCTCGTCATCGTTCCCTATCTTGGATGGCAGTGGATGTTCGCGATAGGAGCCTGCCCTGCATTTCTCGTCGCCTGGCTGCGCCGGATGATCCCTGAATCGCCGCGATGGCTGGCTCGACGGGCGCGCTTGGAAGAAGCGGATGTCGTGCTCTTGGGAATCGAGCATGAGGTGTCAAAGCAGTTGGGGAGTCCCTTGCCTCCGGTCGCGAGAATCAATGGCGCAGTCGAGACGCAAGTTATCAATCAGACACCAAAACTCTCAGACTTGTTCCACGGCATCTACGCTTCTCGGACGGTCTCGGTGTGGTCACTCTGGTTTTGCCAGTCAGTCGTAAGCTACGGGCTGCTAGTATGGCTGCCGACAATCTTTCGTAACATTTACAAACTAAGCGTCTCAGACGCGCTGCTCTACAGCTCGTTAGGCAACGTGTTGGCGGTTGTCGCCGCGCTTGTTAGCGCGTCGGTGATCGACCGCTACGGACGGCGGAAAATCTTCATCGTGGCATTCGCCGGCGCAGCGGTTCCGCTGCTAACCCTCTGGTGGCTCGGTACGGACACTTCGGCCGAGAGCCTGATGATCCTTGCCGCACTGGCAACCGCGATGATTGCTAGCAGCCAAATTGCTATCTGGGCCTACACGCCGGAGATCTATCCGACCCGTATGCGGGCACTAGGATCGGGCGTCGCAAGCGCTTGGGCCCGAATCGGGTCGATTGTTTCTCCCTTGTTAGTGGGCTTCATCTTAATGAACACCCGCGACATAGGGTGGGCTTTTCTGTTCTTTGCAGGCGCATCTGTTGTTGGCGCCATCACTACAGCCTTTTTTCTGGTTGAAACCAGACACCGTCTCCTTGAGGAGCTGTCGCCATGACAACAGCCGGCGCCATATCTGTCGTAGCCCCGGACCAGGCCATCCCTGGTCACCTGAGAGCCTCTCGAAAACCTGAAGTCGTTTTGCCGCCGGGCTCCTGCGATACGATGTTCCACATCTTCGATGACCCGATGAAATATCCAGTGCATGTTAAAAAAGGTCACCACGAGCCTATCATAGCCACTCTCGAAGCTGCGCGGCGGATGCACGACTCAGTCGGGATCACGCGAGGCGTGATTGTACAGGCAAGTTGTTATCGTACGGACCATAGCCTGCTCTTGGATGCTCTGTCTGCGGACACGCAAAACAGGTATCGCGGTATGGCGCTGATTGATGATACCCTGAGTGCTCGTGAGCTGCAGCGTTTGCACGATGCGGGCGTTCGCGGAGCACGGTTCAACTTTGGCAAGACGATTGGCCTTTGGCCCAGCCAGGATGAGTTCCGCAGGTCTATCGCGCGCATTGCGGAGCTTGGTTGGTACGCGAAGGTGTTTGTTTGGTATGGCGAGCTTCTGGATTTGGCGGACGAGCTCAAGATGCTGCGCCTGCCGGTTATCCTCGATCATTTTGGTGGACTGGCCTTTTCAAAGGGTGTTGATCAGCCAGCATTCAAGTTCGCCCTTGAGCTACTAAGGCGAGACAATTGGTGGATGATGCTGTCGAACGCGGATCGGTGGTCAGCGAGCGGTCCACCTTGGAGTGACGCAATTCCTTTCGCGCAGGCGTTCTACGCGGCTGCTCCCAGCCGGTGCCTCTGGGGCACGGATTGGCCACACGCAGGTTATACAATGTGGCCACAGCCCGACCCGGAACGGGTCGTTCCCGCAGCAGCCGACCTTGTGGAACTCCTGGCTCGCTTCTTGCCCGATGAGCGGGCACTACACCAAGTTCTGGTGGACAATCCCAGCCGTATATTCAGCTTCACCTAAGCCACGGAGTCGGCCAAAATGCCCATTGACCGAGCAAGCGCGCTAACAAACGTTACCGACACTCATATGCACATCTACGAGCCTGGCTACCCGCTAAGCGCAAACGCTTATCATGCCCCTCAACCGGGTTCCACCCTCAACGACTACATGCAGGAAATGTCTCGCGTCGGTATAGGCCGCGCGGTGATTGTCCATCCAACGGCATACGGCACTGATAATTCATGCACGGCGGACGCTGTGAAGAAGTTGAAGGGGGCAGGCCGTGGCGTTGCGCTGCTGGCAGACGATGCCAGCGATGAAGAAATTGCGCTCTTGAGCGAGCAAGGCATGGTTGGCGCACGGTTCTTCTCGCTCAATTCGATAGCCTCGACGACGTGGGAGGCCTTCAGCCGAGTAGCATCTCGCGTAACAGCCCAAGGGTGGCATCTCGACATCGGGTTCGATGGTCGAGAGTTTGTCGAACGATACGAAACTGTTGCCTCGCTGCCGGGCGTGATCGTTATAGAGCATTTCGGTCTGTATCTGGATCTAGTGCCGATAGACGGTCCCGAAGTCGGCGCGCTGCTTCGTCTGCTTGATACCGGCCGCGCGTGGGTCAAGCTTTCCTCGCCCTATGCGGGCAGCGAAATTGGCGCGCCACACTATCGAAGTGTAGAAACCCTTGGCCGTAAGTTGCTGGCACATTCACCCGAACGATGTATTTGGGGTAGTAATTGGCCCCATGCAGGTTTCACAGCACTGCAACCTGATGCGAAGCAATTTCTCGAAACAGTGACGGGCTGGATCGACGATCCGGTAGTTACGCGTCAGGTGTTGGTGGATAATCCGGCTGTCCTTTATGGTTTTGACAACGTCAACTAGGGCTTGCAGAGATGCAGCGCGAATTCATGCGGCGGCGGCGAGATTGACCATGGCTGAGAAGCTTCGGTCCATTTTGTCGCTGCGCGTAGCAATGCGCTGAACTCTTTGAGCCTGCTGAAGAAGTTCTCGATGAGGTGGGATCATTCGTAGACATCCCGGTCGAGGCCTCGCGCTATCGGGCGGTTACGGCGTTGCGGGATGAGGGCATGCGCGCCGCGTTTGTCCAGCTCAGCGACGATCCCATGGGTACGAAGGTCTTGTCGGCCGGCAAACTCCCTATCTTCGATAAGCGGCGCCACGCGCACTGTGTCGTAGCCGTGGCCGGGTAGCAAAGCGAACTTCGCCAGGTTGCCTGGCGCGTCGGTCAGCGCCAATGTTTTTGGTCGTTATGCTGCCGCTTGACTTGCCGATAGACCGGCGTTGAGTCCCCCTTTTGCGCTCTGGCCAAGGCGATGCACCCTCACGCTCGTGGTATACTCCACATTTGGGTCGTGCGAGACGGCCTTGAACGGGCGATCGAACATGCCGGCGTGGACCCAATCGCGATATCGCTTGAGGACCGAGTTCCAGCGGCCGAACGTCGGTGGCAGATCATGCTGTTCACCAACACTACCCCACAGAGTCTCAGCCGGCTGCGCGCGGCAGCCGAGGCCGGGGTAATTCGGCCGCGCGTCGGCAGCCGCTACCCGCTCGCTGACGTCGGAACGCCCTTGGGTCAACGCATCGCCGGATCGGGCAAACGGGAAGACCGTGATCGACGTGAGCAACGGCCTGGACGGCTGAACATCCGATCGTCGACGACCACGCCAGCACCACATAGGTGGTGTTCCGCCACCGCTTCGGGGTCGATCGACAAGCGCCGCGAGCTCTTTCGCTGGCTCAAGGCGGCAACTACCGCGGAACCGGTCGGGAGAACGAGCCTGCCGCACAAATGGAGTGGTCCGGCCGACGGCGGCTTGCCTGCGGCCCGTTGGCATCGTTTGCTGCGGTTTGCGCAATTGTGTCGGAGGGGATCGTGACAAGTGCCAACACCAAGGCCGGCGCAGACATCGTGTTCGACGTCTCGCGCAAGGCGAACTTCTACTTCGGCGTGATGCAGAGGCAGCCGGGTGGCAAGATGGCCTATGTCGAGCCGTCGCGCTTGTCGACTCACGTCCATATCAGGGGCGCCCTGCTGGACCGCGTCGTGATGACCGACAAGCAGATCGGGAGCTCGGCCGAGTGCTACGCACTCGAACCGCCGATCGGCAATTACTTCATCGCGGGAGGCCAGGCCGGGCGGGTGAAGGACTACCCGGTGGTCAAGCCCGGGACGTATCCTGTCGTCTTCAACAACGCGAAGACGTCACCCGGGCCGCCTATGACTCAGGCCGAGCAGGACCGCGGTCTCCGCGGGCACCGGACGTTCCTGATCCAGACCGAAACCAACACCCTGTTCCACTACGGCAACCTTCCGGAATGGACGGAAGGGTGCGTGACCGTAGGCCAGAAGCCAAAGATCGTCGTGCTGAAGAGTCAGACCGATGAAGCGGGCCACAGCATTCAGCCACGCCTGTATGACCGGCTGACAAAGGGCGGCGAGAACCCGGCGCTGCCGACCCTCGATGCCCAGACCGAGGACAAGCAGCAGGGATTGCTGGCGATTGCTCACGCCACCGTGTTGTTGCAGGACATGCAGGGCGCCCTCGGCGCGATGCTGCGCATCTACGACCTCTGGAAGCAGCGCAACGGCGGGGAACCGAGGATGGAGGCCGTCGTGTCCGGGCTCGGCCACATCCCGCATTTCGACCTCAACGATCCGCTGCAATGTCCGATGGGACGTGACCTCAGCTATTGAGGCCGCGCGTAGGGCACGTGCCGTTCACGACGGAGACTGCGGCTGCAATCCGTTCGCTTTCGCGCGACCACGCTCGCAAGGCGGTAACCTCGCCGTCCAAACGGCCCGTGCAAGCGCGTTGAGCGCTCAGCCGAAACGTGCGACCGTCCAGGTCAGGGGATGGGGTTCCCCCTTCAACCGCCCGTCATGGGCTGATGACTCCTGCCGGTCCGGACCGAAGCATGTCCACGGGAGGCGTCATGTCCAATTCACGATCCTCATTCAGTTCCACTCGGCGTGACGTATCGGAGGCGTTTGCGGTCGCATGATCTACGCCTTCATCGGCCTGGGTGGCGCGATCGGCAGCGTGCTGCGCGCCTGGCTCGGGGTTCTCATGGTCACGCTGACCGGGCCGGCGTTCCCGTGGGGAACGATCCTGATCAACGTGGTCGGTTCCTTCGTGATTGGCTTCTTCGGAACGCTGACCTCGACCGAAAGCCGCTTCGCCGCATCGCCGGATTTGCGCGCCTTTGTCATGGTAGGCGTTTGCGGCGGCTTCACCACGTTCTCGTCCTTCAGCCTGCAGACGCTCGAGCTGCTGCGCGACGGGCGGTCAGGACAGGCGCTCGGCAACATCGCGCTCTCGGTCCTGCTCTGTCTGGGCAGCGTCACCGCCGGCTACGCCACCGCGCAGCTCGTGCGGACGTCGCGTCTGGCGGCACTGGCGCCGGCCGGTTCGGACAGCCTGGGCAACCAGATGCTGGTGGCCCTGCATGGGACAGAGTCCGTGCAGCCTATGCTGGACATGGCAGCGCGCCTCATGGCCGAGGACAACACACGCACCACCGTCCTCGCAATAGACGGGCCGATACTGGCTGACCTGCTGCCGACCGAGGAGGTGCTGACCAGGGAGCGCCGGCAGGAGATGGCCAACCAACGCCAGGACTGGGTTGCGGCGTTGCGACCGGCACTGGACGGTTGGGTGGCGGCCCAGCGCGCGGCAGGGCATCGCGCCCGCTGGATCGAGATACGAGGCGACGGCATCGCTGCCATACGCGAGCATGGGCGCGGCGCGCACCTGCTTTTGCTGGAGCACCGGCCGGAAGACCGCACGAGCCTCGACCGTATCCGAACGGCTCTGGTGCACGCGTCACGCCCTGTCCTGCTCGTGCCGCCGGAGAGCCTGGCAGCGTTCGGGCGCGTCGTTGCGGTAGCCTGGCGCGACGACGCTCAGGCCCGCCGCGCCGTTCGCCAGTCGATGCCGATCCTGTCCAGGGCGGAGCGTGTCGCCGTGCTGCAGGTCGGCGCCCCGGCGGCCGATGACGGCGCCCTGGCCGAAGTCTTCGCAAAGCTGCCGTTCGAAACCAAGACGGTGCCCAACACGGGCGGCGATATCGGAGCCCGGTTGCTCGCCATGGCGCGCGAAGCTGGCGCCGACCTGCTGGTGATGGGGAGCTACGATCACGGCCGGCTACGGGAGGCCGTGTTCGACGGTGTCACGGAAAGTATTTTAAGGCAGACGCATCTTCCCGTCTTCATGCAGCCGAAGGCCAGCACGTAGGAAGCTGAACAGTCACGCCTCTCGCCGAAACCACCAGACCAGCGCCGCAAGACAATCCAAGGCGCCCGAACGGCGTAGGAGCAAAAGTTTTTTGCTTCTTTTTTGCAAAAAAGAAGGCCTTGCTTTCTCCTCACTGTAACCGATCAAAGCGACAGATCGGTTCAAACAGATAACACCGCTATTCCGATGGAAGAAGCGTCGTCATGGTGCATGGGACCAACCAAGCAGGCATCGCCGTGTCCCCACTCACGCCCATTTGGAAAACACTGCCCGGCCTGCTGCTCTGCCTTCTGGTGACGGTCGCGGCCAGCCTGCTCCAGCTTGTGGAAGTGAAGCTCGCCGGCGAGGCCTATCTGGAAGCGCTGGTGCTGGCGATCCTGCTGGGGGTGGCGATCCGCACCGCCTGGACCCCTGGCGCGCGCTGGCATCCAGGCATCGCGTTCAGCGCCAAGATCCTGCTGGAGATCGCCGTCGTCCTGCTCGGCGCCTCGGTCAGCGTGGCCACCGTGCTGGCGCTGGGCCCCGCGCTGCTCGGCGGCATCGTGCTGGTGGTGGCCGTGGCCATTGCCACCAGCTACGCCATAAGCCGGGCGCTCGGGCTGAAGCAGCGCATGGCCATCCTGGTCGCCTGCGGCAACTCGATCTGCGGTAATTCCGCCATTGCCGCGGTGGCGCCGGTGATCGGCGCGGACGGCGACGACGTGGCCTCCTCCATCGCGTTCACGGCCGTGCTCGGCGTGATTGTGGTGCTGCTGCTGCCGCTGCTGGTGCCGGTGCTGCTGCTGTCCCTGACGCAGTACGGCGTGCTCGCAGGGCTGACCGTCTATGCGGTGCCGCAGGTGCTAGCGGCGACGTTGCCGATCGGCGCGCTGAGCAACCAGGTGGGAACCGTGGTCAAGCTGGTGCGCGTGCTGATGCTGGGGCCGGTGGTGCTCGTGCTCTCTTTGCTCACCCGCCGCCTGCGCGACGAGGCGGACGAGGCGGCGCCGAACGTGACGGCGGGCGACCGGCCGAAACGCGCCGGGCCTGCGCTGCACGAGCTGGTGCCGTGGTTCATCGTGGGCTTCCTTCTGGTTCTGGCGGTGCGCTCCTTCGGGCTGATACCGGATGCCCTGTTGCCACCGATCAAGGTGGCCGCCAGCCTGCTGACCACCGTGTCGATGGCGGCACTCGGCCTGGGGGTGGATGTGCGCGTGGTCGCCAAGGCCGGTGTGCGTGTGACGGCCGCGGTCACGCTCTCGCTCGTTGTGCTGGGCGGCATCAGCGTGGGTCTGATACGCCTGCTGGGCGTGGCATGACGCGGCAGGATGGCGTTCCCTATGACTGCAGGAGGAAAACAATGAACGGTGCAACCAACCCGATCGGACGCAGGGCGGTCCTTGGTGCCGCTGGCGCCGCGCTGGCCCTGCGCGGCATGGCGCCCGCTTGGGCCGGGGACGTGGTGCGCCTGCCCTTGCCGGGGGGCCCCGACACGCGGCCGATGACGAACGCGTTCCCGCAGAAGGGTGCGATGATCCTGCAGCGCACGCGGCCGGCCTTGCTGGAGACGCCGTTCGATGTGTTCGATCAGGGCGTGTTCACGCCGAACGACCGCTTCTTCGTGCGCTGGCACTGGGCCGTGATCCCCGAGGAGGTCGATGCGGACAAGTTCCGCCTGACGGTGCGTGGCCAGGTCAACCAGGCACAGTCCCTGTCGCTCACCGACCTGGCCGCGCTGCCGCGGGTGGAGCTGGCTGCGGTGAACCAGTGCTCGGGCAATTCGCGCGGCCTGTTCGCGCCGCGCGTGCCGGGCGGCCAGTGGGCGAACGGGGCGATGGGCAATGCGCGCTGGTCCGGCGTGCGCCTGCGTGACGTCCTGGACCGCGCCGGCGTGAAGGCGAGCGCCGTGCAGGTGCGTTTCAACGGCCTGGACACACCGGTGGTCGACGACGCGCCGGACTTCCTGAAATCGCTCGACATCGACCATGCGCGCGATGGCGAAGTGATGATCGCCTACGCCATGAACGGCGAGCAGCTGCCGCTGCTGAACGGCTTCCCGCTACGCCTGATCGTGCCTGGCTGGTACTCCACATACTGGGTGAAGATGCTCAATGACATCGAGGTGCTGGACCATGCGGACGACCAGTACTGGATGAAGACCGCCTACCGCATTCCGGACACGCCGAACGCGGACGTCAAGCCGGGTGCCGCCGGCTTCAAGACGGTGCCGATCAGCCGGATGAACCCGCGGTCCTTTGTCACCAACCTCAAGGAAGGCCAGACTGTGAAGGCTGGCGCGCCCGTGGCGCTGCGCGGGATCGCGCTGGGCGGCGATGCCGGCGTGGCCCGCGTGGATGTCTCTACCGATGCCGGCCGGACCTGGTTGCCCACGAAGCTGGGGACCGACGAGGGCAAGTATAGCTTCCGGCGCTGGGACGCCACCGTGCCGCTTGCCGGCCGTGGCGAGCAAGGCGTGATGGTCCGTTGCACCAACACCGCCGGCGTGACGCAGCCGGCGGTGCGGAACTGGAACCCGGGCGGCTTCATGCAGAACGGCATCGAGACCACGAAGCTGACAGTGATCTGAGGAGCACCGGACCATGCTGAGGACGATTACACTAGCTTGCCTGCTGACAGGCGCGTGTCTGTCTGTGGCGCTTGCTGAGGCGCCGATGGTTTTCAAATCGGTGAAGGTGGAATTGCCGACCGGCGACCGGGTGTTCCCCGGGGGCGACAAGGCCGACGCGATAAACAACAACTGCGTGGCCTGCCATTCCGCGGGCATGGTGCTGAACCAGCCTTCCTTGACGAAGGCGGTGTGGAGCAACGAAGTCCACAAGATGATCGCTGTCTACAAGGCGCCGGTCTCGGCCGCCGATGCCGACGCGGTGATCGCCTATTTGGTTGCCATCAAGGGCGCGCCGTAACGGGCACATCCGCCAGCGCCCGAAGGAACCGCCTTGCATAATCCGTTCGCCTCAAAGCCAGACCTGATCGTGCACAGCGCGCACCCTTACAACGCGGAGCCGCCGCTGGGCCGTCTGCGCGCGGCGATGATCACGCCGCAAGCCGATTTCTACGTGCGCAGCCATGGCAACATCCCGGCGCTGCAGGAAGGCGCGCACCGGCTGCGCGTGAGCGGCCGCGTCGCGAATCCGATGGACCTGACGGTGCCTGAGCTGCGCCAGCGTTTTCCGGAACGTTCGGTGACGGCGGTGATGCAATGCGCCGGCAACCGCCGCGCGGACATGCAGGTCGTGCGGCCCACCTCCGGCGACCCCTGGGCGCCCGGTGCTATCGGCAACGCCGTCTGGACGGGCGTGGCGCTGGCAGACGTGCTGCGCGCGGCAGGCGCCGAGACGAATGGGGAACTCCACGTTGCCTGCGAAGCCTGCGACGACATCGAGATGCCCGAGGAAGGCCGGTTCCGCTACGGCGCGTCGATCCCGATGCGCAAGGCGATGTCGCCGGAAGTGCTTCTGGCCTGGGCGATGAACGGTGCGCCGCTCGCCCCCGAACATGGTTTTCCGCTGCGCGTCGTCGTGCCCGGCTTCGCCGGCGTGCGCAGCCCGAAATGGCTGGCCGCCATCGTGGTTCAGGACCAGCCATCGGACAACCACATGCAGCAGCGCGAGTACAAGCTGGTGCCGCCCGACGCGACCGAGGAGACCGTCGATTGGGCGCAGGGGATCACCATCAACGACATGCCGCTGAACGCGGCGATCTGCGAGCCGCCGCCCCGGGCCGAGCTGAAGGCCGGGCGCATCACGCTGCGCGGCTACGCGATCGCGACCGCGCGTGCCGTCACCCGCGTGGATGTCTCGACAAACGGCGGGCGCAGCTGGACACAGGCGGAGCTGGATCACGATGCGGCATGCCCGTGGAGCTGGACGTTCTGGAGCGCCAATGTGGACCTGCCGCGCGGCGAGCACGAGCTGGTTGTGCGGGCGTGGGATTCGGCCGGGCAGACGCAGCCTGCGCTGCCGGACGACACCTGGAACTACAAGGGCTACCTCAGCGCGGCCTGGCACCGGGTGCTTGTCTTCGCGAGCTGAGCGGGCGGGGCATGCGCCCATCAGCCATCGGCCCCGGCACAACGCGGAAGCTTCGCAGACCAGGCTCCCCACGAAGTGGACGGCTCAGTTTCAATCTACGTCGAGGTCCATCCTGTAGCGCGAAAAACAGGCCGCCCCGCATTCGAGCCGCATCAGCGCACCTTCCGCGATGGCTGTGGCGCGCCGCGGATCCTCCTCGACCAGCGGCATGATCACTTCGGCATTCCACGCCGCCGAATGCTTCACATCGAGCACCGCATGCAGTGCGAAATAATGCCGGAATTTCCCAGGCACGCCCAGCCGGCGCAGGCCTGCTTCCACCTGCGCGGCCCGCCCTGGCGCCGTCAGCTCGATCGCGCCGAGCGCGCCTATGGACTGGAAAGCGTATCGCCTGGCGGACGCCAATCCCGCCATGGTATTGGCCAAGGCAAGCGACTGCCACACCATGGCTTCCACAGGCAGGTGCAGATCCAGGTACGTCGCCAGCGCTCCCAGCATGGGGCCGTGCATGCCGCGCGCGCCGCCGCGACCCATCTCGTCCCAGAAATTCGCCGCCAGCGCCAGCTTCGGGCGAACCGGCATGCCGACAAGCGTCAGGGCGATCAGGTCATCGAAGCCGGCCTCGCCTGCAACCTCCTGTGCCAGGAACCAGCGCATCTCGGCCAGCGAACATTCGGTCGCCAACCAGGCAAACAGGCTGTCGTTCTGGCCCGGTCCGCTCAGCGACAGCTCTTCGAACCATTCCAGGAAACGCCTGGCATCCGTAGGCGCCGCACACGCGGCGGCACTTACCCGGCCGCGTGATGATTCGAGGAACGCCGCCTCTTCCGCCAGGATGGATGTCAGGTCATCCGCGCTGTCCGCATCCGGTAGAGTGGGCGTCAGGCGCTTGCCGTTCAGCACGGCGAGGCGGCACTGCAGCCGGTGCGCCGCCTCGCTGGGCGAGTGTGCCACCATGTTCATGCCGGCCGCTCCGCCGTCAGCACGATCGCGGCAATACGCTCCGCATCGCAATAGGCGCCCTGGCCCACTTCCTCGCCAAACACATCCGGATCAACCTCCCGGTAGGTCCAGCGCCATCCTGTTTCGTCCAGCATGCAAGCAACCTCCTCGCGCAGGAAATCCCGGCCGCCGGAAATGGCGCTGCCCGTGTACAAGACCAGTTGCCCGCCTGACGCCAGGCGCGGAAGCGCGTCCCGCACGATCCGCACAGACAGTCCCTCGCCATGCCGGCCGCCGCCATGGCGGTAGATGCGGGAAAATTGATCGATCAAATACGGCGGATTGGCCACGATGAAATCAAACGTTCCGGGAACCGTCTGAAACAGATCGCTCCGGGTACATGATGTGTTGTTCACGCCCGCTGCCCTGGCATTCACGCCGGCCAGCGCAAGCGCCGCCGCGTTTACGTCGGCCAGCACCACGCTGGCCTGCGGGCAGGCACGCGCGACGAGTATGCCCGCCGCACCCGATCCGCAGCAGATGTCCACGGCCCGGCGTATCGGACCCGCGTGTCCTGCCAGCGCGCGGCACACCGCATCGGCAAAACGATAGGTGTCCGGCCCGAAGAACACGGCGTCCGGCGCGTCTGTCGGAAACGCCGAATGCAGCAAGACCTGCCCTTCCAGCGTGGCGGCGCGCAGATTGCAGCGCGAAAAGGCGTCTTCCGCTTCCGCCAACTCGTCGATGGCGCCTGCTTCGCGTGCCGCCTGCAACAGGCCGGGATCGAGCACGCCCGGCTTGAACGGCCGGCTCCAGCCGAACACATCGCGCATGTCGCGTGCCCAGAAGTTTTCTGCCCTGGCATTGACCGATCCGTGCGTGGCCGGCGTTACGGTGACGAAGCTGTAGTCCCGCATAAGCAACGCTTGAGACAGCGCCAGCAAGGAAGCAGCCCGCAAGGAGAACGGCGTTGGTTGCTGATCCATATGTCAATGCGCAACGGCTGCCGGGCAGGGGGGTTGCCGATTTCACACACGTGGCGCAGGTCACTTCACCGCGCGGCCTGCGCATCGAACAGCTTCCCAAATCGCTGCTGTGCATACCGCTGGTCTTGCACTGGTTCTATCTTGGCGCGCGGTACCGCAGCCTGACGCTGCCGTCCTGCCTGAACCCGCGCATCGAAACCGGCGGCCTGGCGGGCGAATCGAAATCCGCTTGTCTCGCGCAGGTCGGCGAGGACTTCGCACCCTGGATAGCCCCCTGGTGCCGCATCGCATTTGGGCAGGACGCCGGCGCCGCCCGCGTGGCAGCCGGCCTGCGTTATCCGCTCATCGCCAAACCGGACATCGGCTGGTGCGGCTACGGCGTGCGCCGTGTCGACAGCGATGACGCGCTCGACGCCTACGCTGCCGCAATCCCCGCCGGCGGCGCGTTCATCCTGCAGCGTTTGATCGTGGCGCCGAACGAAGCGGGCCTGCTGTATGTCCGTCAGCCAGGCGCCAGCAAAGGTGCGCTCCTGGCCATGACGCTGCGTCACGCGCCCTGCGTTACCGGTGACGGACGGCGCAGCATCGCCGCCCTGGTCGGCGCGGACCCGAGATATCGCCAGCACGCCGCGAAATATGCTGCTGCCCTCGGCAAAATCGCGTTTCAGCGCGTTCCGGCCGACCATGAGCAGGTGTTCCTGACGACGATCGCTTCTCTGCGTATCGGTGCGCGCTACGAGGATGCATCCTCCCGTATCTCTCTTGTGCTCGCCGAACGGATAGATGCCATCGCGCGTTCGATGCCTGATTTCCACTACGGCCGTTTCGATGTGCGGTTCGAAACGCTCGGCGCGCTGCTTGCCGGCGCGTTCAGCATCATCGAAATCAACGGCGCGGGATCCGAGGCGATACAGTTCTGGGATCCGGCACTCACGATAGATGCGGCGTTCCGCGGCGTGTTCGCCAAACAGGGCGAGTTGTTCAAGCTGGGCCACGCGATGCGCCGTGCGGGTCACCGGCCTGCAGGAGTCGCTGCTTTGTCGCGCGCGTGGCTACGCCAGCAAAGCCTGCTCCGCCGCTATCCGCCGTCGAACTAGGCAACCCTGCCGCGAGGATCACGACTTGCCCTGACCGGCAACCGCGTGGGGCCAGCCGGGTTGCTTGCCGTATCGTCAGCGTCCCACGCGGCGTATTCCCAATGTGAGAGATTTTATCATGAAGTTCTGTCTTAAGGTCCTGGGCGCTGGTGCCGCGCTCTGCTGCAGCATCGGCCTCGTCTCTCCTGCCGCACAGGCGGCATCGTTGTCGTCCACCGATCACGCGTTCCTGGTCAGTACCGCGCAGGGCGCCACCTACGAGCTCGCCGTGGCCAAGCTCGCTTTGACGAAAGGCACGCGCAGCGACGTCAAGAGCTACGCCCACACGATGATCAGCGATCACGACACTCTGAACCCGGAGCTGGGCCAGCTCGCCAAGCAGAACGGCGTCGATCTGCCGACCACGATGACCGACGCCAAGCAGCAATCCTATAACCACCTCAAGTCGCTGGACGGCAAAGCTTTCGATACCGCCTTCGTGAACGACGAGGCAAAGGATAACGGCAACGACGTCGCCACCGAGCAGAAGGAGATCGCAAGCACCGACAACGTTTCCGTGAAGGCGTTCGTCGAGAAGCTGAAAGCGGGCGACACCAAGCACGCCAAGATCGGCGAGTCCTTGCAGCAGGCCGGCCAGTAGGCCGCCCAGCGCCCCGCGGCGCAGCCGTCGCGGGGCGCTCGAAGCCGGACGACCAAAACCTGCGTTCGATGAGCGAGAGGATGTCTGCAATCGGCACCCTGCCGCAGGATGTCCGGTGAACCCGCCCGGCCGGAGCGAGAACGCCCCCGAGCAACCGCCACCAATGCCCTAAATTCCGAGGCCGACGCCTACAACAGCTTTTCGTTGCTGCACCACCGAAAGAGACTTGCATTTCGCTACCGACCTAACTATCATCATGATAGTCATACGGAAGGCTGTCCGACAATGCAGCGCAAGAGTTTCGAAGGCATGGCGTGCCCGATCGCGCGCAGCCTGGAGCATGTCGGCGAGTGGTGGAGCATGCTGATCCTGCGCGACGCCGGGCAAGGCATCACGCGATTTGACGACTTCCAGAAAAGCCTGGGTATCGCTCCGAACATGCTGACGCGCCGCCTGAACGCGCTGGTCGAGGCGGGCTTCCTGGAGCGCCGCCAGTACAGCGAGCGGCCGCCGCGCGGCGAATACGTGCTGACCTCCCGTGGGCAGGATTTCCGCCCCGTGCTGTGGGCCATCGCAGCTTTCGGCAATCGCCAGCTCGCACCCGAGGGCGAAAGCGTCGTGCTGGTGGATGCGGAGACGGGCTTGCGCATGGAGCCGGTGCTGGTGGACCGCATCAGCGGCAAGGAGCTTACCCCCGCCAACGTGCGGCGCGCGCCGGGCCCCGCCGCCAGCGAGACGATGCGCCTCCGCCACGCGTCCGTCAGCGGCGCAGGCCAGCCGTGAACGCGATGCCGCCGGACCCGCTGCTGTCCGACACCCCGGCAGGCACCGCCCCCTGGCGCCCGCGAGCGGGCCTACGGCGCCTGATTGTCGCCGCCTCATGTGCAGGAATCCTCCTCGCCGCGGCCTGTTACGGCCGGGATTGGTGGCAGCACGGCCGTTTCGTCGAAACCACGGATGACGCCTATGTCGGCGGTGACGTCACTGCCATTGCCCCGCACGTCGCCGGTTTCGTCACTGACATCCTGGTGACCGACAACGCGCATGTGACGCGCGGACAGTTGCTGTCCCGCATCGATGCGCGCGATTACCAGGCAGCCTACGATCGTGCGGAGGCGACGGTCGCCGCCCAGACTGCCGCATTGCGCATGTTGCGCGCACAGCGTGTCGTGCAACTCGCCGCCATCGGCCAGTCCGCAGCCGAGCTGTCTGCCAGGAACGCGCGCGCCGCCTTCACCTCGCTGGACGGCGCACGTTACGTGGCGCTGTCCCTGACCCGGGCCGGCTCGATCCAGGACGCCGACCGTGCCCGGACGGCCGACCGCGAAGCCCAGGCGGCCATGGCCGCGTCGCAGGCCGGCTTCGCGGCATCCCGGGCGCAGCTGGACGTGATCGACTCGCAGATCCAGCAGGCGGAAGCCGCGATCGCGCAGGGCGGCGCCGACCTGCGGCGCGCCCGTCTGGACCTCGGCTACACCGAGATCCGGGCGCCTGTGGACGGCTTCATAGCCAACCGCGCCGTGCGTCCGGGCAGTTACGTGGCCGCGGGCACCTACATCCTCTCCGTCGTCCCCTCCGCCGGCCTCTGGGTGGAAGCGAACTTCAAGGAGGACCAGCTGGCCGCCATGAAGCCGGGGCAGAAAGCCACGCTGCTGGCGGACGCCGCACCCGGCAGGATCTTCCACGGCCACGTGCTGAGCCTGGCACCGGGAACCGGCGCGATATTCGCGGTGATCCCGCCGGAGAACGCGACCGGCAACTTCACCAGGATCGTTCAGCGCGTGCCGGTGCGCATCGCGCTCGATGCGCCGGACGCAGCGCTCGGCCGGCTGCGCCCCGGCCTGTCCGTCACCGTCAGCGTGGACACGCAGGACGCACCATGAGCGGGCCGGCCCCGGCCAGCATCCTGCCGTTCTGCGTGATGTGCGCGGGCATGTTCATGGCGCTGCTGGACATCCAGATCGTCGCCTCGTCGCTGCAGAACATCGGCGGCGGGCTTTCGGCCGCGCAGGATGAGATCAGCTGGGTGCAGACCGCCTACCTGATTGCCGAGATCATCGTCATCCCGCTATCCGGCTGGCTCACCCGCGTGTTCTCCACGCGGTGGCTGTTCGCCGTGTCGGCGGCCGGGTTCACGCTCGCCAGCCTGCTCTGTAGCCTGGCCTGGAACATCCAGAGCATGATCGTGTTTCGCGCCCTGCAGGGTCTGCTCGGGGCGTCGATGATACCCACGGTCTTCACCTCTTCGTTCCACTATTTTACCGGCACGCGGCGCATCTATGCGGCCGCCGTGATCGGCAGCATCGCCTCCATCGCCCCCACGCTCGGCCCCGTGGTCGGCGGCTGGCTTACCGACGCGCTGAACTGGCATTGGCTGTTCTACATCAACCTCATCCCTGGCGTGGCCATAAGCCTGTCGATCCCTTCATTGGTCCGTATCGACAAGCCGGATCTCTCCCTGCTGAAAGGCGCCGATTACTGGGGCATGGCGCTGATGGCGGTGGGCCTAGGCACCCTCGAATACGTGCTCGAGGAGGGCACGCGCTGGAACTGGTTCAACGATTCCACGATCCGCCTGTGCGCCTGCATCGCCGGCGGCGCGCTGGCGCTCTTTGTCGTACGCAGCA
The DNA here is from genome assembly GCA_964247675.1 of uncultured Acetobacteraceae bacterium. GTDB lineage: Bacteria > Pseudomonadota > Alphaproteobacteria > Acetobacterales > Acetobacteraceae > BOG-908. The sequence continues at coordinate 11,806 of CAXTVW010000003.1, read as the reverse complement.
TGATCTTTGCCAATCCGGTGGTGGATATGCGGGCTTTCGGCAACCGCAATTTCGCGATCGGCTGCCTGCTGTCGTTCGTCACCGGCATCGGCATCTTCACTACTATCTATCTGACGCCGCTGTTCCTGGGCTACGTGCGGGGCTACAGCGCGTGGCAGACCGGCCTCGCCGTGTTCTCCACCGGTGTCGCCTCGCTGCTGGGCACGCCCGTCTTCATCCTGCTGTCGCGTAGGATCGATGCACGCTGGCTGATGATGGCCGGCCTAGCCTGCTTCAGTGTTGCCATGTGGCGCTACAGTTTCATCACCAGTGAGTGGAGCGGCGCCGAATTCCTGCTGCCGCAGGTGCTGCGCGGTTTCCCGCAGGTGTTCGCCGTGGCGCCGAGCGTCAATCTCGGCCTGGGCAGCCTGCCGCCTGAACGGCTGAAATACGCCAGCGGCCTGTTCAACATGATGCGCAACCTGGGCGGCGCGGTCGGCATCGCGGCCAGCGCGGCGATCATCAACACCGCGACCAACACGCATTTCCTGATGATCGCCTCGAACCTGACGCCGGCAAACGGGGCGATGACCAGGCTGGTGGCGGCCGTGGCGCTGCGGCGCCGGGAGGAGGGCGCCCCGGGCGGCCTGGACGTCCATGCGGCCACGCTGAAACAGCTCTGGCATTTGGCGTATCGCGAGGCCTCGACGCTGGCCTATGCGGACGCATTCCGAGCCATCATGATTGCGTTCGTTCTTGCAACGCTACTCGTGCCGTTCCTGCGTCCGGTCGGAGCGGCACCAAAACCCACGGTTGCCGCGCATTAGGCGAACGCTGTCAACGTCGGCGCGAAGCGAAACGGCCGAGTTCCAGGGCGTTGGCGAGAACAAGCACGCGTCTGGAATCGCGCTTGTTTCCGTCCGTCCAAAGTCACGTCGCGAGATCGAAGACGCGTCGCAGAGTAGCATTGCGCGCGACGAACGCAGGCGGGGTTCTGCGGAGCAGATTATCGAGGCCGAGGCTGCGGCCCGCCAGGCCGGTGATGAACATGCCGTGCGCGATCATGATGGCCACGTAGGTCCAAGGCCACTCCGTCGGATCGTTGTACAGCCCGATCCAGAGATGCGCCGTGAAGATGACGATCACCAGCGAGGACAAGCGGGTGAGCAGGCCGAGCGACAGGGTGACGGCAAAACCGATCTCGGTCAGATAGACAAGAGGCTGCACGATGTTCAAATGCGGCAGGAACACTATGTTGACCAGAGTCGCATGTATTGGAAAGCCGGTGTATTTCGCCAGGGCGCCGGTCCAGAATTTGAACGCGTCCGAGACCGGCAAAGGCAGCTTCCAGAGCGTGCCCTGATACCAGATGCCGGCGGCCACCAGGCGCATCACCCAATTGCACACATGCCTGGTGCGGCGCTGCGTCGGGTCAATCGACCAGTTGCGCCAGGCGACGTAGAAACTGCCGGCAATCAGGGCGAGGTAGAAGACGACGGATATGTAGCGGGAGGCGCCGAAAGGACCGTAATCGTGCGCGGTGCCGATCAGGAAGCTGAACGTATCGGAAAACGGATTGGCGTGCATCGGTGGACCTTGGGAAATCTGGTCCGAAGTTCGTCGCAGGCGATGATGACGTTACAGGGTGCCGGCGCAATCTTCTCAGTGCGTTCCGAAGCAAGCAGACGGCTTCATCCGCAACATGCCGAAGCACCAGCAACGGCGAGCAAGCAAAAGTTTTTTGCTTCTTTTTTGCAAAAAAGCAGGCCTTGCTTCTCTCTCCTGAATTACGCCACCGTGCCTATTTCCCGGTGATCAGGCGGATCCCGCGGTTGTAAGTCAGATACGCCCAGAACCACTGGATCGCGACGACAACCCTGTTGCGCGCGCCTGCAAGAAACAGGATGTGCACGGCGCCCCACAACCACCAGGCCATCGGGCCGGTGATGTGCAGGCGGCCAAATTCCGCAACGGCGGAGCGGCGGCCGATCGTGGCCAGACTTCCGGCGTGGTGGTAGCGGAACGCCACCGGTGCCGCACGGTTGGACAGCCGCGCGCGGATGACGCGCGCCGCGTATTCGCCGGCCTGTTTGGCGGCCGGCGCCAGGCCCGGCGTGGGTTTGCCGTGCCAGGCGTTCACGCTGGCAGTGTCACCGATGGCGAAGATCTCCGGATGGCCGAGAACGGTGAGGTCTGGGCCTACTTCCAGGCGGCCCGAACGATCCGCCGGCGCGGCGAGCCAGGCGGCCGCCGGCGAGGCGGCGACGCCGGCGGCCCAGAAAACCGTGGCGCAGGCGATGCGCGCGCCGTCCAGCATCATGCCCTCCGATGTTACGTCCTCGACGGCATGGCCCAGGCGGATCTCCACGCCCAGCTCGGCGAGCGCGCGTGCGGCTGAGGCGGACAGCGCTTCCGGGAACGTCGGCAGCACGCGGCTGCCGGACTGGATCAGGAGGATCCTGGCCTGCGCGGGGTCGGCGCGGCGGAACTCGCCGGTGAGGCCGCTGCGGGCGAGCTCGGCGATGGCGCCGGCGAGTTCCACCCCGGTCGGGCCGCCTCCGATGACTCCGAAGGTCAGCAGGGCCTGGCGGGCGGCGGGATCGGCGGTGTTCTCGGCACGCTCGAAGGCGAGAAGGATGCGGCCCCGTATCGACGTCGCATCGTCGAGTGTCTTCAGCCCCGGCGCGTCGTGTTCCCATTCGTCATGCCCGAAATACGCGTGGCGGGCGCCGGTGGCGAGCACGAGCGTGTCGTAACGGACCGCGCCGGCTGTCCCGAGCGTCACCGTCCGGGCGGCGGGGTCCACGCCTGTGACGCGGCCGAGCATGACCTCCGCGTTCGCCTGGGTGGCGAACAGGCTGCGTATGGGCGTGGCGATGTCGGCCGGAGAAAGGCTCGCGGTGGCGACCTGGTAGAGCAGCGGCTGGAAGAGATGGTAGTTGTGCTGGTCGATCAGGGTCACGGCGCAGCGTGCGCGCCGCAGGCCGCGGGCAGTGGCGACGCCGGCGAACCCGCCGCCCACGATGACGATGCGCGGCAGCGTGGTATCGAGCGCACCGACGGCTCCGGCGTGGCTGGCGGCAAGCTGGCGGCGCAGCGCCGCGCCAACCAGGGCGTCGAGCGAGAGCGGGCCGGGGCCTTGGCTCAGAATCAAAAGCAACAGCAGCATCCAGCAGAGATGCTCGTTCGTCGCGGCGTGCATCATGGCCACGCCACTGATGGCGAACAGCGGCAGGGTGGCCAGCCGGGTCGCCAGGCCTGCAATGAGGAGGACGGGGAACACGGCGCCAGGGCCGTGGCCGACCATGTCGTGGTGCAGGAGCACCCAGGCGAGGCCGGCGCGTATGGCGAGCAGGGCTGCGGGACGTGCCACGCGCGTCAGGGACGCCAGCAGGCGTCCCAGTGCGGGTGCGAGCGGCAGGGCCGTGTCGAAGATGCCGCGGGCGACCAGTGCATCCAGCGAGAGCGGACCGGCGCCGACGACGATGTACCAGCCTGCAAGCAGCGCCCAGAGGAGTGGCGCATCCTGCCCGGGTGCCGCCTGCAGAGCGGTCAGGGCCAGGGCGAGCAGCGGCAGCGCGGCCAGGCGGGTTGCAAGACCTGCCAGCAGCAGCGCGGGAAATGCCGCATGCACGCTTGCGAGCAGCATGGCGGCTGCGTGCGGGTGCAGTGCCAGCGTGCCAGCCAACCCTGGCGCCTGCGTCAGCGCGATGTGCCAGTCCAGCGGGCCAGGCAGGCCGCGCATCCAGAACAGCTGTGCGAGCCAAAGCCGGATCAGGAAGTCGACCGCCGGGGCGCAGGCACGCGCGGCCGCTACGGCGTGCTGCAACATGGCAGCTTGGGCGTTCAGCGCGTTTGGTTGCATGTGCTCCGCTTCGCATCCACCGGACCGGGTGCAAGCCCGACGGCCCCGGACGTGACCGTCGATGTCTCGCAAGAAGCCGCTGCTTCATGCAGAGGCCGGCCCACCAGCCTCTTCGGCGCTGCCTGATCCCGCGTTACGCGGTTTCAGCTGCGAAAGCGGCAACGGCGAAGGCGCGTTCGGCGCAGCACGCAAGACCTGTGCACAGCACGTTTCTCAGTGCGACGGTTTGGCGAGACCGATTTTGACGATGGTGTCCGGCGGGACCGGCGACGTGTTGCCGCCGGTGAAGGTCGGCAGCCGTGCCAGTTGTTCCGGTGAGTAGGCGACCACTTCCATCGCCTCTCCCACCAGCACCATGGCGTCCAGGGGAACCAGGATAGGCCGCGCTCCGAAACCGAGGACGCCGCCGAAATCAACCACGGCTCCCAGGCCACCATCCCCGCCGCGGACGACGCGCAGCACGCGGCCAAGATAATCTTGGCTTTCGACCGGCCGCAGCACCTGTCTGTCCAACAGGTCGCCTACGCGGACGGGCTGGGGAAAACGCATCGCCGCGGAGTCGGCCAGGCTCATGCCCGGTGGCGGCGGCATGCCCCCGGGCGCCGGGCTCTGCGCGCAGGCGATGCTGCACAGAAATACGAACAGCGGGGTCGCGGATCGGCAATTCATTGCGTCAGGTGCCTCCAAGCCAGGGAAAGCCGAGTTTATCCCAATAACCACCTGTTTAGGTGTTCGTCACCGCGATTGGCGATCCATTCCGCGTCCATCACGTTCCGATGGGCGTCGGAATTGGGCGGCGTCGCAACCACCGGCGGATCGGATGTACCACGCCCACGCCTAGCCAGGATGGCGCGCCATGAAATCGAGGATGAGGCGGGCAATCGCGTCGCCTTTCTCCTCCAGCGCGAAATGGCCGGCGTCCAGCAGGTGTATCTCCGCGTCCGGCAGGTCGGCGCGGTAAGCCGTCGCACCCGCCGCGATGAAGGAAGGATCGTTCGCGCCCCAGGCGACCAGCGTCGGCGGCTTGTGCTCGCGAAGCCAAGCCTGCCAGGCGGGGTAGGATGCGACGTTCGTGCGGTAGTCGTAGAGCAGCGCCGCCTGGACCGCGCGCTGGCCGGGCCGCGAGAGATGGGCGTATTCGTCGTTCCAGTTATCCGGATCGTAAGCCTCCGGATGGGAGGTGCCGGCAAGATGTCGTTGCTCTGTCGCCTCATAGGAGAGAAAGGCGTCAACGACCTCCTTGTGCGCCCCTGGATCGGCCCAGAGCTCGGCGATCTTCGCCCATTTCGGTCCAAGCCCTTCCTTGTAGGCGTTACCGTTCTGGACGATCAGCGCATGCACCCGTTCAGGATGGGCCAGCATGATGCGATACCCGACCGGCGCCCCGTAATCGAACAGATATAGTGTGTAGCGGGCGATCTTGAGTTGCTCGAGCAGCGCGTCGATCGTTCCGGCAAGATGATCGAAGGTGTAGCCGTACGCCGCCGGCGATGGCGTATCGCTCTGTCCGAAACCCGGGAAATCCGGTGCCACGACGTGATACTGCGTCGCCAGCAGAGGGATCAGCCTGTCGTATCCTCGCGAGGACGAGGGGAACCCGTGCAGCAGCACGATAGTGGGCGCGTCCTTGGGGCCCGCCTCCCGGTAGAAGATCCCGACGCCGTCGACCTGGGTGCGGTGATACGTCGTCGTCGCCGTGGTCGACGGGACCGGGCTTGCCGCCGCCGCGGAGCCCGCGAGCGCCGCACCGAGGATCGCCGCCCCAACCGTACGGGGGCTCATGGCACGCGGGCCTGGGCGATGGCCAGCGTATCGATATACTGGCGGAAGGTGGTGATCCTGCCGTCGCTGACGGTCCAGACATGGGCGTAGCGCGCCTCGGAGGTCTTGCCGGTGGCGCCGTGGACGCCTTTGAAATCCCCGAGCGACACCACGGTCCCGGCCTCGGCGATGAACTCGGTGGGCACCAGCGAGAAGCTGGTCCACTCAGCCATCAGGGGCTTGAACAGTCCTTCGGCCACAGGACCGGGCCCGCGGCCTTCGACCCTGTAATGCCACATGGTGGTCCATTCGATGTCGGCGGCCATCAGGCCCAGGGCGCCGGAAGCGTCGCCGGTGGCGAGCTTGCCGTAGAAGTCGCGGATGATTTCGGTCGGGGTCTTGGTCATGGTCAGGCCTCGGTCAGAGCAGGTCCGCGATCGGCGGCCGCGAAGGTCAGGTTGCATCCGGGAAGTCAGCCCAGGTGCCTGGCAAGGAAGTCGCGCATCGCCGCGCCGATTTCGCGCGCGTGGGTCTCCAGCGCGAAGTGGCCGGTATCGACGAAGCGGATCTCGGCGTCCGGAACGTCCCGCCTGAAAGCCTCGGCGCCAGGCGGGATGAAGAAAGGGTCGTTTTTGCCCCAGATGGCCAGCACAGGCGGCCGCTTGTCGCGCAGATAGGCCTGGATGTCGCCATAAAGGGCAACGTTGGTCTGGTAGTCGCCAAGCAGGTCAAGCTGGATCTCGTCGTTGCCCGGGCGCGCCAGGTAGAAATCGTCGAGGTTGCGGCCGTCGGGCGATACCAGCGCCGGGTCGCTCACGCCGTGCGTGTATTGAAACAGGGTGGTCTGCGGGGTCAGGAAGCCGCGCAGGGCGTCACGGTTGGCCTGGGTCGGCGCGTTCCAGTAAGCCTGGATCGGGGCGAAAGCCTCGGACACGCCCTCCAGGTAGGTGTTGCCGTTCTGCGAGACGATCGCGCTGATGCGGTCAGGATGCGCCAGCGCCAGGCGGAAGCCGACCGGGGCGCCGTAGTCGAACACGTAGATGGCGAACCGCTTCAGGCCGAGCACTTCGGTGAAGCGGCCGATCACCTTGGCGATGGTGTCGAAGGTGTAGGCGAAGGCGTCGCGGGCGGGCTGCTCGGTCATGCCGAAGCCGGGCAGGTCCGGGGCTACGACGTGATACTTGCCGGCCAACTCCGGGATCAGGTCGCGGAACATGTGGCTGGCGCTGGGAAAGCCGTGCAACAGCAGCACGGCCGGCGCGCCCGGGTCGCCGGCGGAACGGTAGAACATTTTCAGCCCATCGACGTCGATGGTCTCGAAGCGGACGGTCATCACCTGGTCTCCTGGATCTGGCGGCCCCGGCCGCCCTTGCTTGATGAGGACGACATCGGCCCTCCCGAACCAGCAGGGCAGCGGTCAGTTTTGGGAGGCCGCCTTCCATTATGTGGAAAGGGTCGGCCCTGTCGGGTAAGGAGACGGCGTTCACAGTCAGGCAGGCTTATGGATCGTCTAGACGCGATGCGGGTGATGCTGACGGCCGTGGAGTGCGGCAGCCTCTCCAAGGCCAGCCGCAAACTTGGCCAGCCCCTCGCCACCGTGAGCCGCAAGGTGTCCGAGCTCGAAAGCCACCTGAAGGCGGACCTCTTGATCCGCTCGTCCAAGGGCCTGGAGCTGACGCCCGCCGGCCGTACCTACGTCACATCGGTCAAGACTATCCTGGAGCAGCTGAACGAGGCCGAGCGCACCGCGGCCGGCGAGTACACCACGCCCAAGGGCGACCTTGCCGTCACCGCGCCGACGATGTTCGGCCGGCTGCATGTCCTGCCCGTCGTCATCGCCTTCCTGGAGACGTTCCCCGAGGTGTCCGTCGAGCTCATGCTGACCGACCGGGTGACCCACTTCCTCGACGATCAGATCGACGTCGCCCTGCGCATAGGCAATCTGCCCGACAGCAGCATGATCGCGACCCGGCTGGGCGCCGTCCGCCGCGTGACGTGCGCAAGCCCGATATACCTCGCCGCACGCGGGGCGCCGGCCGTGCCGCGGGATCTCGCCGGCCACGACGTGATCTCGTACGAGAGCGTGTCGTCGCCCACTCTTTGGCGCTTCCGGTTGGACGGCAACGAGCTCGCCATACCGCTCACATCGCGTCTCAGCGTCAGCACCATAGACGCGGCGATCGACGCGGGCCTGGCAGGCGCCGGGGTGGTCAGGACCGTGTCCTATCAGGTGGCCAGCCATGTGCGCGACGACCGGTTGCGGCTGCTGCTGGAAGCCTACGAGCCCACCCCCCGCCCGGTGCATCTCGTCTACGACAGGCAGAACCGTTTGCCGCTCAAGCTCCGCGCCTTTGTCGATTTCGCCGTTCCGCGTCTGCGGGAGCGGTTGACGGCCGCGACCCTCTAGCAGCCGCATCAGGTGGAACAGCAGGGTCTTCGATAGTCGGGTCCCAACAAGCGGCAGAACTCATGTCGGCACGGCAGCCTCTGGCCGTCGTCCGCTCTGGGTTCCTCGCCTGGGGGTTCTGCTGTAGGCCAGGCAGCAGGCAGGTCGGAACACAAGCGTGCGGATCCTGGTCATCGAGGATGACGTGGCGACAGCCGACTACATCGTGCGCGGCCTGGCCCAGGAGGGACAGACGGCGGAGGTGGCGCGGACCGGCAAAGACGGCCTGTTCCTGGCGATGTCGGAGCATTTCGATGTGATCGTGACGGATCGGATGCTGCCGGCGCCGGACGGGCTGGCGATCGTGCGCGCTTTGCGCGCCTCCGCCATCATGACCCCTGTGCTCGTGTTGACCGCGCTCGACGATGTGGAGCGGCGCGTCGAGGGGCTGGATGCCGGTGCCGATGACTATCTGGCAAAGCCGTTCGCGTTCTCCGAGCTGTATGCCAGGGTCAGGGCCCTGTCGCGCCGCCCGGCCGCCACGGGCACGGCGCCGACCGAGCTGGTGGTTGGCACGCTGAAGATGGATCTGCTGCGCCGGGTCGTGACACGGGCGGGCAGCGTGATGGACCTGCTGCCGACGGAGTGGCGGCTGCTGGAATACATGATGCGTCACCCGGGCCAGGTGCTGACGCGGACGATGCTGCTGGAACGGGTGTGGGATTTCGCGTTCGACCCGACGACGAACGTGGTCGACGTGCATGTCAGCCGGCTGCGGCGCAAGCTGGAAGGGCCGGACGGCCCGCCGCTGATCCGCACGATACGCGGCGCCGGCTACGTCCTCGATGCCTGAGGCGCGCCGCTTTGATCGCTGGCGCCGCCTGCTCCGCAGTTTCGCCTTGCGTACGTCGCTGGGCATCGCCGCTACGGCCCTACTGCTGTCCCTGGTCGGCGCCGGCTGGGGCTGGTTGCGCGCCGAGACCGCACTGCGGCAGGAACTGGACCTGGTGCTGGCCGGCGAGGCGGAAGGGCTGATACGCGACTACCAGACGATCGGGCCTGACGCGTTGCTGGACGCCGCCCGGGTGGCGGCCCGGCGGGATGCCCTGCTGGTAGTGCTGGTGCAGACCGCGGACGGGCAGGTCCTGGCGGGCCGCATGGACGGGGCGCCCGCCGCCTTGCGGGGGTACGCCACGCTCCGAGCGCCTGGAAAGCCGCCGCTGCGCGCGCTTGGGGCACTGTTGCCGGACGGGATCAACCTCGTGGTCGCGGCACCGCTCTCGCCCGCGGAAGATGCCGCCCGGGCGCTGGCCTGGACGCCGCTGATCGCCGCACTCGGCTCCGGGGCCGTGGCGCTGCTGCTCGGCTTCGTCGGCGCGCGGGCGCTGGAGCGCCGGCTCGCGTCGCTGTCGGACGTGGCCGGCCTGCTGACCGCCGGAGACCTGTCGCGCCGGCTGCCGCAATCCGGGCGGGGCGACGAGTTCGACCGGCTTGTGGCAACGGTGAACGCGATGCTGGCCAAGCTGGAGGCCCTGGTGGCGGCGCAGCGCCAGGTGACGGACGACATCGCCCACGATCTGCGCGGCCCGTTGCAGCGGCTGCGGCAAGGGCTGGAGGAGGCGCTTGCAAGCCGGCGAGGCGATCCGGCCCTGGCCACCGCCATCGCCGAGCTGGACGCCGTGCTCGAGACGTTCGCGGCCCTGCTCCGCATCGCCCGGGCGGAGGCCGGCGCCGGCACGCGGCAGGCGCTCGACCTGTCGGCGCTGGTGACGTCCGTGGCCGAGGCGTACGCGCCCGTGGCGGACGAGGCCGGGCGGCCGTTCTCGATCGACGTGGTGCCCGGCCTCGCCCTGAACGGTGACCCGGCGCTGCTCGGACGCATGCTGGCGAACCTGCTGGACAACGCGCTGGCGCACGGGGCGGGGGCGATACGCGTGTCGCTCGCGGCCGGACCGGTGCTGGTGGTGTCCGACGAGGGGCCGGGCGTGCCGGTGGCTGAGCGGGGTGCGGTGCTGGAGCGCTTCGTGCGGCTGGACCGCAGCCGGGGGACGCCGGGCACGGGGCTGGGTCTGGCGTTGGTGAAGGCCGCGGCGGAGACGCATGGCGGGTCGGTGGTGTTGGAACCGGGCCGGGCCGGGGGCACGGGGCTGGCTGTGACGGTGGATCTCGGCGCGTCCCGCAAACGGTGAGAACCACCCGGCGGGCTCTCTGACACGATTTTCATGGTCGCGCGGGCGGATCCTCCATCGCCGAGGGGGCAGATAGCGCCTCACGCCGATCGACCTGAGCGGCTCACCATCGAGGACCACGCCATGCGCTTCCCAACCCACCGCTTCGGCCGACCCGCCTTCGCCGCCGCCCTGCTCGCCGCCACCGCCATGTCGGGCGCCGCCGGCTGGCAGATCGCCCCCGCCTTCGCCCAGACGACGGAACACACCGCGCCGATCGATGTCGGCCATCCCGCCGCGCAGGCTCTGCCGGGCTTCGCCGACCTGGTGCAGAAGGTGAGCCCCGCCGTGGTGACGATCAGCAGCACCATGCAGGAACAGTCCGACGACCAGTCCTCGCCCTTCGCGTCCGGTTCACCGCAGGCGCAGCAGTTCGGCCACATGTTCGGCGCGCCAAACGGCGGCGAAACCCACACCGTGCACGCGCTCGGCTCCGGTTTCATCGTGGACAGCCAAGGCCACATTGTGACCAACGACCACGTGGTCAAAGATGCCACCGACATCGAGGTGACGCTGGCGGACGGCCGCAAGCTGCCGGCCAAGGTGGTCGGCGTGGACCTCAAGACAGACCTGGCCGTGCTGCAGGTGAAATCCGCCACGCCGCTGCCGCATCTGGCGCTCGGTGACTCGGACGCCGCCCGGGTGGGCGACTGGGTGGTGGCCGTCGGCAACCCGTTCGGCCTGGGCGGCACCGTCACCGCCGGCATCCTGTCGGCCCGCGGCCGCCAGATCGGCGAGGGTCCGTATGACGACTTCCTGCAGATCGACGCGCCGATCAACCGCGGCAACTCCGGCGGCCCGCTGTTCGCACAGGACGGCACGGTCATCGGCGTGAACACCGCGATCTTCTCGCCGTCCGGCGGCAGCGTCGGGATCGGGTTCGCCATCCCCTCGAGCGTGGTCAAGCAGGTCGTCGGCCAGCTGGAAGCGAACGGCCATGTCGAGCGCGGCTGGCTGGGCGTCGCGGCGCAGCCGGTGTCGGCAACCATGGCCAAGGCGCTGGACCTCCCGGGAGCGGCCGGCGCGCTGGTAGCTGAGGTGCAGAAGGACAGCCCGGCGTCGTCCGCCGGCATCCAGCCGGGCGACGTGATCACCAGGATCGGCACGCACGCCGTGAAGGACCCGCGCGCGCTCGCCCAGATGGTGGCAGGCCTGCACGCCGGCTCAGACCAGGCGATGACGGTGCGCAGGGACGGCGCGGACAAGACCCTGACGGTCGCGGTGGCGGCTCAGCCGGACCAGGACGCCACGGTGCAATCCGCGGCGGCCGAGCAGGGGCCGAAGCTGGGACTCGCGCTGGCGCCGCTGACTGACGAAGCGCGCCAGGAGATGAACCTGGCGCCCAACCAGAAGGGCGTGGTCATCGCCGACGTCACGCAGGACAGTCCGGCCCAGTCTGCCGGCCTGCAGCCCGGCGATGTCCTGGAGACGGTGGGCAGCCAGGCGGTGACCACCCCGCAGCAGGCTATCGCCGCGCTACGGTCCGGCACCCGGAAGTCGGGCGCCGTCGCCCTGCGGGTGTTGCGGGACGGCCATCAGGCCTTCATCGCACTGACCGCCACGCCGTCCAGCGAAGGCTGAAACAGG
>CAXTVW010000002.1:0-81098 GCA_964247675.1 uncultured Acetobacteraceae bacterium | reverse complement strand
AACAGGCCGCTCATCGATGGATGTCCGGAAAGAAAGCAAGCGGTTCTTTTTTGAATAAAAGAACCAAAAAACTTTTGGTCCGGCTGTCGCGGAGCTTGGCCGAATTGCGCGCTAAACAGATAAAAGTTTTTTGCTTCTCTTTTCCAAAAAAGAAGGCCTTGCTTGCTTCCATTCAGCTATCGGAAAGCGTGCGGTCGATAAACACCGCCCCGCTCGTAACCACGCTCTCGCCGGCACTGAGACCATGCACTACTTGCACCATGCCATGGTCGGACGCGCCGGTCACAATCTGCCGCAGCGCAAGCGTTTTGTGCACGGGGTCCGCCACCCAGACATGCGCGTCCGAACCCTCGTACACCACCGCGATTTCCGGCACTGCGAGGATGCTGGAAGCCGCACCCGTCACGATCTCGAAATCGGCCAGCATGTCGGGCTTCAGCATGCCGTCCGGGTTGGCCACGTCTGCCCGCACCAGCAGGCGGTGCGTGTTGGGGTCGATCACACCCGCCACGAAGCTTACTTTGGCGTTGAAAACGTGGTCCGGAAACGCCGGCACGCGGACGCGCGCCAGGTCGCCCACGTGGAACCGCCCTGCGTCGTCCTCGCGCGCATTGGCGATCATCCACAACTTGGAGAGATCACCGACGGTGAACACCGCGCCGGCAGTACCCTGGCTGGTAACCGAGCCCACGATCGTCTGCCCCGGGTTGATCGCCCGCTGCGTCAACACGCCGGCCACCGGCGAGCGCACGATAGTGTCGGCCGCCTCGCGCTCCAGGTCCGGCGCGTCCGCGATGCCGGCAATCTCGGCACGGCTCACGCCCAGGATGGTCAGGCGGTTGCGCACGGCTGCCACGGCGATGGCGGCCGAGCTGAGCCCGCCGCGGGCGGTCGCCAGGTCTACCCGGCTCTGCTGCCAGTCCTTCAGGGCCGCGCCGTGACCGAGATAGAGCTGGTGCAGCCGGCTCTCGTTGGCGATGGAGAGATCAAGCTGGGCGCGTGCCGTGCGCAGCGTGGCCAGCCCGCTCACCAGGTCATTCTGCGCCTGCGCCAGCTCCTGGGATTGCACGGCAAACAAGGGTGTGCCCGCCACAACCCGTGCGCCCGCCCGCAGGAACACGCGCGTCACCCGGCCGGAGTACGGCGAGACCACCGGCGTGGTGAGATCGTCATCCAGCGCGATGCGGCCCTCGGTTTCCACCTGCGGCGCGTAATCGCGTTGCGCCACGGGCTTGACCTTCAGCCCGGCCCATTGCTGGTCCGTAGGTTTGAACGGGCCGGAAGCCGCTTCCTGCTCGGGGGCTGCGCCAGGCGCCGCCAAGCCCACGATCGCCGGCAACACGAAGAAGAGGGCGATCAGCACGCCGCCGAGCACCAACAGCGCGATACCTTGCGCCGCCGCCGGAAGACGGCGCCCGGGCGGCGGGACGGTGTCCGGGCCGTGACCCTCATGTCCGTCACCGCTGTTGTACTCGGTATCCAAGCGACCTCCGACATCACCATCCAGCCCGACCCGCAACTCGGCGGGTCAGGAGATTTGCTCGCGGGCGCAGCATAGCAAGGTGGCGACCTGCCCGAAACCGCTGCGCTTGGCAAAGACAATTCGTAACACAGGGATCAGGGCAGAGCCGCGCATCCATACAGATGCCCGGCGATGCCGAACTGCCCGATCTTTTTGCAGATGATCCCGTAAGACAATCGGCGTTGGAGCACGCAGGCTTCACGCGACATCGCGACACGTTCGGAAAGCGTTCGACCTTGTAGCAAAACATGGTGCCGTTCGACACTCGCGATACGTCATCGGAGCAATATCGGCCGACACTGTAATTGAAAGTACAAGCCCTCTCCTCCCCTTACTGGCCGGCAACAAAGATCACGCCAGACCGTTGAGCTGAACCGCTCGTTCCATAGCGAATACCCGGCCTACGATATTTAGGGAAACCTCGCGTAAAATATCGATCACAGAAGCTCGGGCAGCGCGTAAAAAAACGATAAAATGCTTCGGATCTTATGGCCGATAATGTTGATCAGGCTGAACCTTGCGCAAAGCCAGTGCAGCGAACCGCGTTGCCGATTGCCCGCGGCTAAAGCAACCAGTCCTTTTTACAAAGACCTTGCTATGCCGCATTTGCAGCGTACGGGTGCTCTCGAACAAACACGCATGCTGGAAATGCGGAGAAATAAAAGTTTTTTGCTTCTTTTTTTCAAAAAAGAAGGCCTTGCCTGGCTTAAGCCACATGTACGCCCGAAGCTGTAAGCGCAGCCGCGTGACCTGCGCTTACAAGCTGCCTGTGTAGCCAAGTTCCGGAAGGGTTATCGTCCTAACCTCGTCGCAGCGCATCGTCCATGACTGGATCTGCTTCTTCAAGCTTTCGATCTGACTGGACGCGGTAGCAACTTCCTGCAACGACGTCGTGAACAGCATCGACCGCCGCGCCAATTGTTCGCCCATGGTGCCGTGGTCCGACATGTCATCGAGGATGGCCAACGTCGTCACCTCGACCACCAACGTGGCTTGTAGCCGCTGCATCGCCTCGGACACCGCCGCCAGCTGGTCGAGGCGCAGCAGCAAGGCGTGGTGGACGCCGGCGATCTGGCGTTCGGCGGCCCTGGCATCGAACGGCACCAGCTCGCCCAGCAATCCCAGAATGGATGTTTGCCGGCGGTGGGCGGCATGCGCGCGCGCGGCTTCTACGACATTCGAAATCAGGCGTTCAGCGTCCACCTCGTGTAGCCTGGCGTTGAGATCGGCCACCGCGCCGATCAGCGACGCCGCGCGTTCCAGCGTGGCGCCGCCGAAAGCGGTCAGTCTATCGAAATCGAGCGGTAGTAGCTGGTTGAGGCTGTTGCGCACGAGGAACCCGGACTCGCGCATCACAGCGGGAAACTTCACCACGCCACGCTGGATGGCCTGGGCCAGGCCGGCAAACTCGTCCACGCCCACCGCTTTCACCGCTATGCCCGCCGGCCGAATTGCGTGCGCAACCGGCGCGTTACCCAGGTCGAGCGGCCCGACTACGATGCCGGGCGCAGTTCCCGCGACAGGCGGCGGCGCTGGATCCGAGAGGTCGAGCGCGCCGACAGGATTTGCCTCGCTTTCCTCGTCAAACAGCGGCTTCGGATCGATCATCACCACAGCCATGATGCCGGTGCGGCGCGGCTATTCCTCGTCGGCCGCCTGAAGGCCATAGGCGGTCAGGAAGGCAGCCAGGCCCTTCTTGTAGCCGGACCCGATCGCCTTGAAATGCCAGTCGCCGCCTTCCAGCACGTAACTGCCCATCTGCACGGCGGTGAAATCGGCGTCATCCTCGGTCAGCCGGAACTCGGCGATCCTGACATTCGTGTCCGCGTCGATGATGGTCGCCGTGGTGTGATTGATGTGGCCGAAATTCTGGCCGCGCTTGATCCCCTCATAGATTTCCACGATGAGCGACACCTCGTCGACCGACTTGTTCTGGCCGGACAGAATGTCGAAATCGATGGTCATCGCGTCGTCGCCGTCCTGCCAATCGTCCGGCTTGTGCGTCACCGCGCCGGTTGGGTCCTGGCGGTTGTTGTAGAAGACGAAATCCTCGTCGCGCGCTGCCAGCGGCTTGCCTGTCTTGTGGTTCAGCAGGAATGCGCTGACGTTTATCTCGAACTGGTCCAGCCGGCGCTGCGCGGCGGTGTTGATGTCCCACTTCGTATCCACCACGAACCGCCGGACATGGGCGTGGTCCTTCGATAGATTGATGCTGCCGCCTTTTTGTAGCTTTATCATGCTTGGCTCCTGCGCGAGAGAAACGGGATCAGATAACCGGCGCCTGCTTCAGCCAGCGCACCAGCTTGGCGCTGACGAGCTCGGCATACAGCGCTTCGTCCGAAAGGCCGAGATCCTCCAGGTCCACGAACTCGGCATCGGGAAACTCGCGGTCCATCTGCTTGAGAAAGGTGAAGGCGTGGCGGCCGACACCGACCAGCGACCAGAACACCGGATACGGCGCCGAGCGTTTGATGGCGACCTCCGCCGGCCGGTGATCCTCGTTGTCCCCGTCGGTGATCAGCAGCCCCAACACAGGTATCTTCGCGTATTCCGGATCGAGTGGCGGCCGGGTGGCGCCATGATGGAACAGGCGGCCGAACAGGCCAGGCTTGTGCTCCAGATGCTCGCGATGATCGGGATGCTCGCCGAAATAATGGTCCTGGAACTTGTGCATCACGCCGGCATATTTCGTAGAACCGAATTTCGGTATCTCGTCCTCGGTCAGTATCCGGCGGTTGACGTAATCATGGTAGTTCTGCGGCGTGGCCGGCAGCGGCAGTTGCGCGGACTGATCGTCGAACACGAACACATCCAGCTGGTGGCTGGGATCGAACGCCATTGCCAGGCCGAGCACGTGGTTGACCACCTCCTGCACCGTGCCGTCCGAATACAGGCCGCGCATGGAGCCGGAAATGTCCATCATCAGCCCGACACGCAGGCGCGGCGGATTGGCCACGCCCTGCTTCTTGAGGACGATGCCGGCGCGCTCGGCTTTCTTGTGTAGGTCTACGGCCATGTTGGGGTTTCCTTTAAATAGGAAGGAAGGCCTTCTTTTTTGAAAAAAAGAAGCAAAAAACTTTTATCTTCCCGCCTGCACTGCGGCATGCGCTGGTTCTGCGAATGCGCGTGCCGGCACAATCAGGGAGCGCCTTGGTGCAGGCGTGGGAGGTAAAAGTTTTTGGTCCTTATTTTCAAAAAAGGACTGCTTGCTTAACTTGCAAACCTGGCCAGCAATCGCTGCTCCGTCTGCGTACGATTAGCCGCATCAGCAAGCCGGGCCTGCCGCCCGCCCTCCTGTATCTGGCGCACCTTCGCATCAGCCGCCTCCAGCATCGTCTCGCAATCCAGCAGCGTCGTCGTGCTGATCGCCGCGTTCTGCTGCAGGGCGGCGATCGCCACGGTGTTGTCGCCCGTCAGCTTCGCCTGCTCGCGCAGGGCAGCGTCCAGGGTGGAGCGCAACATGGCGTCGGTGTCGGCCGCATGCTTCTGGTCGATCTGGATGAGCTGCTGCGCCAGGATGCTCTCCAGCGCCGGAATCACCAGCGTGGTCGCCTGCTCGAATTCGTAAAGCAGTGCCTGGGAATTGCCGCTTTCCATCTGGATCGTCAGCGCCTCCTGCTTGGCCAGCGTCATCGCGTTGCGGAAATCGTTGATCGCCTTCTCCAGCCGTGCCGCGCTCTGCTGCAGCGCGGCGCGCTTCGGACCGGCGAAGCTGTCCGACTGGTCCAGAGGCAAAGCCAGGGCCACGTTCATCGCGGCCAGCCAGCTTTCGCCCTGCATGGCGGCCTCGCCCATCTGGGTGTGATAGCGGAAGTTGGCTGTCTGAAGCTCCGCCAGCGCATCCACGTGTTGCCGCTCGAGCGCCACCATGGCACCCACCTCGGCCTTCACGGTGTCGAGCCGCCGCTGAACCGTCTGCATCCTTGTGAGCAGCTGTTCGCGCTCGCTGTGCAGGAAGCCGAGGGCCTTCTCCACCAGGCCGTGACGCGACTGTCTGGGGTCCATCCCTTTCGCAACGGTGACCAGTTCGCTGATCTTGTTGCCCATTTCTCCCAGGTCGGACGCCTTGTGCTGCTCCAGCACCTTGGCTGTCACGGCCGCGTAGGTGCTGCGGCTATCCGCCCCGAGCCGGCTGATTTCCGCGTCGGAAGGAAGCTGCGCTGTGCCCTGGGCCGCAGGGGCGCCCGGATCATGCGGGCTCGCGGACGGCGTATCGTCCAGCAGCAGGGCGGAGACGGTTGGGGTTCCGGTCATGTGCACCTCCGATCGCTTGTATGACGCGGCTTACAGGAAACCATCGACGGCCCGTTCGCCTGCGACATGATTGCGTCAGACGCGTGCAAGTTCAACCCCGGCGTCGCGCAGCGTCCGTCGAGTGGCGGAAAGCAGAAAGCAAGCAGTCCTTTTTAAAAAGAGGACCAAAAAACTTTTGTTCCCCCGCATCTGCAACCTCCGGGTGCTTCAAGGCAAGCACGCCCGCTGTAAATGCGAGGGAACAAAAGTCCTTTGCTTCTTTTCAAAAAAGAAGGCCTTCCTTGCGCTCTTCGCAACAGTTCCTCGCCGCAAAGGTGCCGTCTCGGCTCGACGCCTTCCGCCCCACGGTGCGAAAAGCTCCCTGCCCTGGAGATCTCTGCATGACCACTCCCCAACTCGCGCTCGTGCCGCCTGTCGACACCCTGACCTTCTCGCTCAACGAGGAGCGCGTCGTTCACAACGACACGGTGCGCATTGTGGTCAGGATATTTGCGCAGAAGAATGCCGGTGCGACGGAAGAGGCGTTACGGTCGGAGATAAAACAGGCCTTGCTGGCGTTCGTGGACGCGCCGGACTGGGAGCTCTCTCCAGCCCGGCGCGAGACGCAGCCGACCGGTGTCGAAACCGTCAGCATGACCGCGAACGTGCGGGTGCCGGAGACGGAGAACCACGACCTCAAGGCACGGGCGGAGAAGGTTTCCAGCCCGGGACTCGCTCTGTCCGGCCCGGTCGCCGACCTCACGATCCCAAACGACCTGTTGCAGGCGGCGGAAAGCGACCTGCGCCGCATGCTTCTTGGCAGGGCGTTGACCGAAGCTGCATCCCTTAGTGAACCTTACGGCAAGTTGGTGGTCCACGCCGTGGCATTCGGCGCTATCACCTCGGCGCGCGAGCCGGTTCCGCCCGGCCTTGTGGTTCGCTCTGCCGTTCCGAAGACGCCGGCCGGACCTGGTGGTGGTGCGGCTGAGGAGGACATGGCCGCGAACGCGGCGCGAATGTCGATGTCCGCCACTATAACGCTGCGTCGGGTTGTCGATCCGCCAGCCAGATGATGGCGAAATGAGCGTACGGGATTATCGTCGTCTTCCTGGCGTTCGAGGGGCTGCTTCATGCGGGCGGGTCCCTCCTGGCAGTCGCTGCTCCTGCTGTTCATTGCCGACCCGAACGCTGCCGCCAATTCCACTGTTTGTCTTGGCGTAGGCAACGGCAACGTGGTCGTCGGCTACTATCAGGTCTCCGGTCAGCCAACCGGCGCATCGGCAGGCTTCATCTACAAGGACGGCACATACACCGATTTCATCGTTCCTTCCGCCAACGTGCAAATGGGCGGCACACAGTTGCAAGCAATCAGCTCGAATGGATTGTTCGCTGGCACCTACTCGGACGAGAATGGTTTCCAGCATGTTTTCAAATCCCGGGGCTCGACCACCGCTCTGCAGCAGATGACCATTCCGAACCAAAACTACCTACTTGCAGTGGGGGTAAACAACAACGGCGTAACGATCGTGCAGAACTTTGGCGGCCAGAATAACGCCTGTTCCGGCAGTTTCTACATCCATGCTGGAACCGCCACCCAGATCACGTATCCGAATTCGACACAGACGGTCTGCCACAATGTGAACAACGCTGACGATGTGGCTTGCCACTATGCCGATACGCAGGGCTTGCAGCACGGCTTCCTATATCATGGCGCGACGAATACCTACTCGGCAAACATCGACGCTCCTTCCAGCACCGGCGGCACATTGCTGCTGGGTATCAACGACTCCGGAACGGTAGTCGGCGCGACCACACCGAACCCACGGACGTCGATTCGTCTTGGTCTTACTGAAACCCCAAGCAGCAATTAACTGTATTGCATGACGCGCAGAGTTGAGTCCGGCAGGAGCGAGCAGTCGCTGTCCACAAGCACCATCAGCAGCCGGATGCTGCAGGAAACGGCAAGCGCCAAAGCGTCGTAGGAGAAAAAGTTTTTTGCTTCTTTTTTTCAAAAAAGAAGGCCTTGCTTCCTTACGCAATGCTCACTCCCGCGAATCACTGCATCGCGTGGCCGGCTGCCTGCGTGATGGCCTCCAACAGCGCGGTCGCTGCCCGGCTGCAGTGGCGCTCGCGGTGGCGCAGCACAACAAAGGCGCGGTCCGGCAAATCCAACCGCACCCGGTGCAACAGCCCCGCTTCGAGGCTGGACGCCACCACGGAGGCTGAGATCACCGTGGCCCCGGCGCCGGCTTCCACGGCGGCGCGCACCGCCTCGTTGGACGGCAACGCCAGCGCCACGCGCAAGCTGGCGGTCAGCCCTGCCCGGGCGAGCGCCGCCTCGAACACCGAGCGCGTGCCGGAGCCCGGCTCGCGCAGCACCCATTCGAGGCCGGCGAGCTCGGCCATGTCGGCACTGGCACGGCCTGCCCAGGGGTGATCAGGGGCTACGACCAGCACGAGCTGGTCGCGCGCCACGATTTCGCTCAGCAGCACAGGGTTGGACACCGCACCTTCCACGAAGCCGAGCTCGACCGTTCCGTCGTGGACGGCGGCGGCGACCTGGGCGGTGTTGCCCACACTCAGCCGCAATTCGATCCCGGGATGTGCCCGACGGTAGTCGGTCAGATGCCTTGGCAGCCAGTAGCCGGCGATGGTCTGGCTGGCGCACACGGACAGGCTGCCGCGCTGCAGGCCGCCGAACTCCGCCAGCATGAGCTCCGCGGCTGCGACGCGCGCCAGCACGGCTCTTGCTTCCACCAGAAAGGCGCGTCCCGGCTCGGTCAACACGATGTTGCGCCCGACGCGGTGGAACAGCTTCGTGCCATGCCGGCTCTCCAGAGAGGCGATTGCGGCGCTGGCGGCGGATTGGGCGAGGTTCAGCGCCTCGGCCGCGCGGGTGACGTGCTGGCGTTCCGCTACGGCGACGAATATGCGGAGCTGCTCCAGGGTCACTTCGCACACCTGCCAAAGTAGGACGGGTCACGGGCTCCCCGAACTAATCGTCCAGAGAACAGACACGCCTTCTTCTTGAAAACGAAGCAGAAAACTTTTGCTTCCTGCGCGGGTTCAGGCGCCTTGTTTTAGACGGAGAGATCGGGACGCGGCAGGTGCGCAAGATGCAGCACGCCTGAGGCGTAAAGCATGGCTGTCCCGGATATCAGCACCCGATCTTTGAATGCCGTGCACACCATGCCGCCGCCACGCGCGCTGGCCTGCCTGCAGGTAAGCGTGACGCGGCCAAGCTTCTGGGCCCAATACGGCACCACCTGCGTGTGCAACGAACCGGTGACCGGGTCTTCCTCGATACCGTAAGCCGGCGCGAAGTAGCGGCTGGTGATGTCCGCTCCATTTTCGCCACCTGCGGCCGTAACGATGAGCGCGCCGCCAGGCAGCTTGCGTATCTCGGCCGGGTCAGGGCGCAAGGCCGCCACCTGATCGGCGCTCGCCAGCACGGCAACCAGGTCAGCCGATTGAAACAATGCGAGCGGCGCCACGCCCAGAACGCGCGCCACTTCCGGCACTTCGGCCGGTTCGAAATCATGCGCCGGAAAATCCAGGTCGACCTGCGTGCCGGAGACGGAGGCGGTCAGCACGCCGGAGCGGGTGTGGAAACGATACGGCCCGGCATGGCCCAGGCTCGACAGGATGAACGCGCTGGCCAGCGTGGCGTGCCCGCAAAGGTCCACCTCCACGGTCGGCGTGAACCAGCGCAGCCGGTAGCCGTCCGCCTCGGGCACGGCGAACGCCGTCTCACTCAGGTTGTTCTCCGCTGCAATCTGCCGCATCAGCGATTCCGGAAGCGGCGCATCGGGCAGCACCACTGCGGCAGGGTTGCCGGTGAACAGCCTGTCGGTGAAAGCGTCCACCACCCAGTAGCGCGTCGTCATCAATCGGCAGCCTCGGCCAGGGTTGAGGCGTGCTCGATCACCGCGCACAGTTCGGCCACCACCGCGGCCACCATGGCCTCGTCCTCGCCTTCCGCCATCACGCGTATCAGCGGTTCCGTCCCGCTCGGGCGCAGCAGCAGCCGGCCGGTGCCGGCCAGGCGCGCTTCAACATCGCGCACCGCGGCGAGCACGCTCGGATGGGTCAGTGGCTGGCCACCGGCGAAGCGCACGTTGCGCAGCAATTGCGGCAGCGGCGCAAAGCGGCGGCACACCTCGCTGGCGGGTCGCGCCTCCGTCATGATGGTGGCCAGAACTTGCAGCGCCGCCACCAGCCCGTCGCCCGTTGTGGTGAAGTCGGACAGGATCATGTGGCCGGACTGTTCGCCGCCGATGTTTATGCCCGTTTCGCGCATGCGCTCCACCACGTAGCGGTCGCCCACGCGCGTGCGCTGCAGCGTCAGGCCATGCCCGCCCAAGAAACGTTCCAGGCCAAGATTGCTCATCACGGTGGCCACAACGCCGCCGCCGCGCAAGCGGCCCTCGCGCGCCCAGGATTGCGCGATCAGCGCCAGCACCTGGTCGCCGTCGATCAGGTGGCCGCGCTCGTCGGCCAGCAGCACGCGGTCCGCGTCGCCATCGAGCGCTATGCCGAGATCGGCGCCGTGCTCCAGCACCGCAGCGCAGAGCTGGGCTGGCTGCGTGCTGCCGCACTCCCGATTGATGTTGAACCCGTCCGGCGAGACACCGACGGGGATGATTACCGCGCCCAACTCGGCCAGAACGGTGGGCGCCACACGGTAGGCGGCGCCATGCGCGCAATCCACCACGATGCGCAAGCCGTCCAGAGTCAGGCGCCTGGGGAAGCTCGCCTTCGCACTTTCGATGTAACGCCCCGCGGCGTCTTCCAGCCTGCGGGCGCGGCCGAGCTTCATCGGCGCGGCCAGGCGCGCGGACAGGTCAGTCTGCATCAGCCGCTCGATCTCGATCTCGGTATCGTCGGAGAGTTTGAATCCGTCCGGGCCGAACAGCTTTATGCCGTTATCCTCGAACGAATTATGGCTGGCCGAGATCATCACGCCGAGATCCGCGCGCATGGAGCGGGTGAGCATGGCGATCGCCGGCGTGGGCAGCGGCCCCACCAGAAGCACGTCCATCCCCGCGCTGGTGAAGCCAGCCACGAGCGCCGGCTCCAGCATGTAGCCGGACAGCCGCGTGTCCTTGCCGATGATCACCTGGTGGCGGTGATCGCCGCGCACGAATTGCAGGCCGGCGGCCAGGCCCACGCGCAAGGCCGTCTCCGGGCTCATGGCGCCGGTGTTGGCGCGTCCGCGGATGCCGTCAGTTCCGAAAAGCTTGCGATGCATGGCGGCTCCTAATGCGCGAGGCCGGTCAGACCAGGTCGAATGCTTGCTAGATAACGCATTCGTGAACGGCTTGCCACATCCGCAACGCCTGCGCGGTCTCTGCTACGTCGTGTGTCCGTATTACGGCAACACCCTTGCCAACAGCGTAAAGCGCAGCCGCGATAGAGCCGGGCGCACGCTTCTCAGCGTCAGGCTCCCTGCCGTAAGTTCCTACAAACCCCTTTCGGGAAGCGCCAACAAGGATAGGCAGGCCCAGGCTGTGCAGGGCGTCCACCCCGCGGAGAAGTGCGAGGCTCTGCGCGGCCGTCTTGGCGAAGCCGAGGCCAGGGTCGATCGTGATACGCGATCGCGCGATGCCGCCTGCCTCCGCCCGCGCGACACTCGCGGCCAGCTCGTCCGTCACTTCAGACACCACGTCGTCATAGACCGCGAGCGACTGCATCGTCTGTGGCGTGCCGCGCATGTGCATCAGGACCACGGGGCAGTCGGTGGCCGCAAGCACGCCCAGTGCACCCGCGTCATGCCTCAGGGCGGAGACGTCGTTGACGATCGCAGCGCCCGAATCCAACGCTGCTCGCATCGTTGCGGCATTGCGGGTATCCACGGAAATGCGGGCGCCACGGCCAGCGAGCGCGCGTATGACAGGAAGAACGCGGCGCTGCTCCTCGGCCGGGTCGACCGGCGTGGCGCCTGGCCGGGTACTCTCGCCGCCTATGTCGAGAATATCCGCGCCGTCCGCTAGCAGCTTCAGTCCTGCAGCTACGTGGTCTGGGTGCCTGCCGCCGTCGCTGAAGCTGTCTGAAGTGACGTTCAGGATGCCCATGAGGGTGGGCATCAAAGGGAGGCCTTCTTTTTTGAAAAAAAAGAAGCAAAAAGCTTTTGATCTGGCTGTCGCGGACCTTTCAACAGGCCGCCGACAGGGAGCAAAAGTTTTTTGCTTCTTTTTTTCAAAAAAGAAGGCCTTGCTTACTTACCCAGGCTGCGGCGCCGGATCCATCCCAGGCGGCAGCGAGGACGGCTTCGAGCTGGTCGTAGGCACGGAAGCACGACGCTGCTCAGGCGCTGGCTCATCCACCACGCGCCGTATCACTGGTTCGCCGCGCAGTACCGTGCGGATCTCCTCACCGGACAGCGTCTCGTATTCCAGCAGCCCACGCGCCAGACGGTTTAGCTCATCCTGGTGCTCGGTCAGCACCGACTTGCTCTTGGCATAGGCCGTATCGATGATGGACTTGATCTCCACGTCGATACGCTGCGCCGTGTGTTCGGAGACGCTCTTGTTCTGCTGCACGGAGTGGCCGAGGAAAAGCTCCTGGCTGTTGTCGCCATAGGCGATCATGCCGAGGCTCTCGCTCATGCCCCACTCTGTCACCATACGGCGGGCCATATCCGTCGCCATTTTGATGTCACCGCTGGCGCCGTTGCTCACTTTGTCTGCACCAAAGGTCAGCTCTTCGGCGACGCGGCCGCCCATCGCCATGGCAAGCTGCGCCACCATCTTGGCCTTGCTGGTGGAGTAACGGTCGCCTTCCGGAAGACTCATCACCATGCCCAGGGCGCGGCCGCGCGGAATGATCGTCGCCTTGTGAATCGGGTCACATTCCGGCTCGTAGATGCTGCAGATGGCGTGGCCAGCCTCGTGGAAGGCGGTCATCTCCTTCTCCGCTTCGCTCATCACCAGGCTGCGCCGCTCGGCGCCCATCATAACTTTGTCCTTGGCGTGCTCGAACTCGGCCATCGCCACCACGCGCTTGGACAGGCGAGCGGCCAGAAGGGCGGCCTCGTTGACCAGGTTGGCGAGGTCGGCACCGGAGAAACCAGGCGTGCCGCGAGCGATGGTCTTAGGATCGACGTCGCTGGCCAACGGCACCTTGCGCATGTGCACGCGTAGGATCTTCTCGCGGCCGAGCACGTCCGGGTTCGGCACCACCACTTGGCGATCGAAGCGGCCAGGGCGCAGCAGTGCCGGATCCAGCACGTCCGGACGGTTGGTCGCCGCAATGAGGATAACACCCTCGTTGCTCTCGAAGCCGTCCATCTCGACGAGCATCTGATTGAGCGTCTGCTCGCGCTCGTCGTTGCCGCCGCCCAGCCCCGCGCCACGATGGCGGCCGACAGCGTCGATCTCGTCGATGAAGATGATGCAGGGCGCGTTCTTCTTGCCCTGCTCGAACATATCACGCACGCGGCTGGCGCCCACGCCCACGAACATCTCCACGAAATCCGAGCCGGAGATAGTGAAGAACGGTACGTTGGCCTCGCCGGCGATGGCGCGTGCCAGCAGCGTCTTGCCTGTGCCGGGAGGGCCGACCAGCAGCACGCCCTTTGGAATCTTGCCGCCCAGGCGCTGGAACTTCTGCGGGTCCTTAAGGAACTCGACGATTTCCTGCAGCTCGGACTTCGCCTCGTCGATGCCGGCCACGTCCTCGAACGTGATGCGGCCCTGCTTCTCGGTCAGCATGCGGGCGCGGCTCTTGCCAAAGCCCATGGCGCGACCGCCGCCAGACTGCATCTGACGCATGAAGAATACCCACACGCCGATCAGCAGCAGCATCGGGAACCAGCTCAGCAGCGTGCGCAGCAGCGGGTTCACGCCGTCATCGTCTGCCTTGGCCACAACGTGCACGCCCTTGTCAGTCAAGCGCTGCAGCAGGTTGGGATCTTCCGGCGCGTAGGTCTGGAACGCGTGGTTGTCGCTGAGCGATCCGGTCACCGTATGGCCCTGGATCACCACGTCACGAACATGACCGCTATTCACTTCGCCTACGAAGTCTGAATACGCCATGGGGCTGGCCGCGTGTTGCCCGGTCCCAGGTTGGAACAGGTTGAACAGCACCACCAGAAGCAGCGCGATAATCACCCACAAAGCCAGGTTACGGCCGAAATTGCTCATTGCGTCCCAGTCCCAGACGAACCAACCGGTTCGCGTTCACCACAAAACTCCGGCTGTCGCCAGGGCACCCTTTGGCAGTGCGCCGGTTTCGGCCAATCCATAACCGGGGACATGGTGCGTCCTCGAAGCTTGCGCATCCCCTAACTTTTCACGCACCCTGGCCTAGCCCGCGCTTGCAGCAGGATGGGCCGGACACAGCGTTAGCTTGGCGCCAAGATTTGTCCATCCTGTAATTGCGTCTTTTGGCAACTGGTCTGCCAAGTGCGGAACACCGCAGAGCACGCCACCGTGCCAAAGCGCCGGAAGGGTACGCAACACGGCGCTTGGCAGGCTGGTCAGCCGGCGCAAGGCGGCCGCTTCAGCGCCGACCGCCGACACGCGCAGGCCATGTGGCGGCGCACCGGCCGCCGAGACCACAAAGCGGCCGTCCCAAACCGCGCCGTCTGCGGCTGCCACGTCTGGTCCGATGGCCGCCTCCTCCCGCACGAGCAGCAGACCCTCGCCTAGCCGGCCCGCAAGCATCAGCCGAACACCGCCAAGGGTGGCCGGACAGGGTGCCGCCGCCAGCCGCGCAAGTGCCGCCAAGTCCGGCCCGTAAGGGCGGCCACCCACCATGCGAATGAGCGCGCCCAGGCAGTCCGCCCCAATCGGGCCGGGCGTGAGGATCGCGTAGCCTTCCGGAAACACCTGCGCACGTAAGGCCAGCACCGATGCGATTGCAGCCGTCGTCCTTGCGCGGGACTCGCCAGCATCGCGGGCCAATCGCGCCAGGCGATCCGCCAGCCCCCCCGTGTCGGCGGCCAGCCGGGCGCGCAATCTGGTGCGCAGCGCAGCGGTGTTGCGGTTGGAGGGATCTTCCACCCAGCCGAGTCCGGCCGCCTCCAGCGTAGCGCGCATTCGCGCCGGTCCGATGCCCAGTAGTGGCCTTACAAGCCTGACCGTCCGGCGATGCGCCACAGGCGACATCCCTCCCCGCCCCCAGGCGCCGCTCGCGGCCTCCTGCCGCATCAGCACGGTCTCCGCCTGATCGCCCGCGTGATGGCCGAGAAGCAGGTCGCTCAGATCCAGCGCGCGGCAGGCTGCGATGAGCGCCGCGTAGCGCGCTTCGCGTGCCCGTGCGGCGAGCCCCGGCCCGTGCGGCAGGCCAGTCAGAAGCAGCGTGCGCGATGGTACGCCGAAGGATGCGAGACGTTGCCGGGTGACCTCCGCTTCCGCGGCCGATTCAGGGCGGAGCCCATGATCCACGATCAGGGCGAAAGGGTCGCCCCAGCGTCTGGCGAGCCAGGCGAGGCAGAGGCTATCGGCACCACCACTGACGGCTACGGCCTGGCGTTGGCCCCAGGGGCCGAGCGGGGCCATCAAGGCCGCGAAATCGGCGTCGGTCAGAAGCAAGAAAGCAAGCAGTCCTTTTTTGAAAAAAAGGACCAAAAAACTTTTGCTCCCTGTCGGCGGCTGCCGAAGCGTTCGCCGACAGGGAGCAAAAGTTTTTTGCTTCTTTTTTTCAAAAAAGAAGGCCTTTCTTCCTTACTTCCCGCAGGAAGCCCGCTTGCGTGACCCCGCCACCGCCGCCTTCTGCGCTCCCGGAAACTCGGCGCTAAGTTTGGCCAGAGCCTGGCAGGCGTCACGGTCATCGTTCAACGCGATCAGCGTGTTGGCTACACCGAGCAGCGCAACCGGCGCCGCGGGCGAGCGTGGCGCGCGATTATACGCCTGGTAGAAATCCGCCGCCGCCTGCTTGTATTCGTGCTGCCCTGCCTCGGCGCGGGCGAGCAGAAATTGGGCGTCCATCGCCCGGGGACTATGGCCGGCGAGCGCTTCCCGCGCGGCCGCCTCGGCTGCCGGATAATCCCGCCGGGCAAGTGCGGCGTTGCCCTCGCGCAAAGCCAGTTCCGGCGTGCGGTGTACCGGCCGCGGCACCGCAGCCGCTTGCGGTGCTGGTTCCGCGGAAGGCTCGGCAGAAGAGCCGCCGCCGCCGCCGGGCGCCTGGCCGGCCTTGAACGCCAGGTCACCGATTTGCTTGGCGAGGTCGTCGTGGTCGTGCTGCAACTGGTTCGTGAGGTCGTCCACCCGGCCCTGCAAGGTGCGGTTCTGCTCCTCGAGCGCGCCGACACGCACCACAAGCTGGGCGGCGGTGTCACCACCGCCTCCGGGACCGGCTTGCTGGTATTGCGGCGCAGAGTCCCCCTGAGGACCCAGGCTGGACGGCACTTGGCCGCCATTTTGCTGATTCTGCTGAAGGAGCTGCAGTTCCTGCCGTAGCTCGGCAATCTGGTTTTGCAAGGCGATGCCCTCGCGCGACTCGACCTGCGCCATTGCCTGGAAGGTGCACAGCAGGGCACCCAGAACGCTCGTCGTGAACAACAGGCCGGATCGTGGCTGCATCGTCATCTTTCCCGAGAGTGGCACCCCATACAAAAAGTCCGGAGGCTAGACCCCCGGACTTCCCGCTGTCGAACTACACCACAGGGTATGAACGCAAGACGGCTAGCAGGTGTCGATCCGGAAACATTTGCCGTCGCTACCCGCACCCAAAAGCCGCGACGGCCGGCTCGACCGTCGGACCGGCTAAGGATGCTGTGCTGGCTGGCGCAGGCGAATGTTCACCGATGAAGCTTACGACGTCGGCCCGGACGCGACGGAGGTGATCGCGTTGCGGTTCTGCGCCCAGGACTGCTCGTCGTCGCCCAATGCGGTCGGGCGATCCTTGCCGTAGCTGATCGTGGTGACGCGGCTGGACGATACGCCCTTGGCGGTCAGGAAATCCTTGGCGGCATTGGCACGACGCTGGCCGAGGGCGATGTTGAACTCCTCGGTGCCGCGATCGTCGCAATTGCCGGCGACCTGGACGCTGACGTTCGGATACTTGGCCAGCCAATCGGCTTGCTTGGACAGGGTAGCCTGGCCCGCATCGGTGAGCGTGGAAGAATTCAGCTCATAGAACACGCGGTCGCCCACGTTGGCGACAAGGTCTTCCTGGCTGCCGCCGACCGGGCCGCCGTTGGCTTGGCTGTTTGTGTTGCCGAAACCCTGATTGCTCGTGGTGGTGGCCGGCGGCGTCTTGGAGCATGCGGCAAGAAGGGAGATGGCGGCGATCGCGCCCAGATACTTGATCTTCATGGAGAAATGTTCCTGTGTGTCGGTGCGTTTGTAGCTGACCACGCGAGTAACGACAGATCAGACAAATCGTTGCCGCGGTGCGGCGGAAATACGCTTACGCTTCCGTGACGGTCAAGCATCGGGAAACACTCAGGGACGTGATTTTCGGTAGCCGGGTCAAGTATCAGGCATTGATGCTTCGCTGCCGCTGGAGAAGAAGAGAAAGCAAGCAGTCCTTTTTTTGCAAAAAAGGACCAAAAAACTTTTGCTCTCCCCGTATTGGCACCAGCCGGGCGTATCAGAACACGCCGAGATGGCTGAGCCAGCGGAGGGAGCAAAGCTGCCTACGCGTTCAAGGGCGACCAGGCCGGATCGGACGCGTCCGTGGGCGTCGGCACCTGCCGCTCATTGAAGCCGGTGATGTCGATCGACACCAGCCGCGAGGAGAACCCCTCCCCCGAACTGCCCCGCGCCTGCGTCTCGCGCCAGAACATCAGCACGCGGCCGTTCGGCGCGAATGTCGGGCCCTCTACGGCAAAGCTCTCGGACAGGATGCGTTCGCCGCTGCCGTCCGGTGACATGACGCCGATGGCAAACGTGCCGCCGTTCAGCCGCGTGAAGGCGATCAGGTCACCGCGCGGCGACCACACCGGCGTGCCGTATCGCCCGTGGCCGTAGCTGATACGCCGCGCCCCGCCGCCGCCGGCACCCATGACGTAGAGCTGCTGGTCGCCGCCACGATCCGAGTTGAAGACGATCTGGCTGGCATCCGGCGAGTAGCAGGGGCTGGTGTCGATGCTACCCGAGCTGGTCAGGCGGCGGGCGGCGTGGCTCGCGGTGTCCACCACGAAGATGTCCGACCCGCCGCCGCGGGTGACCGAGAGTATGCAGGAACTGCCGTCGGGCGAGAAGCGCGGCGCGAAGCTCATGCCCTCGAACTCGCCGAAGGTGCTCTGCCGGCCGGAGCTGAGGTCGAACAGGTACACGCGAGGGCGATTGTTGGCGTAGCTCATGAAGGCGATCTGGTCGCGCACCGGGTTGAAGCGCGGTGTGAGCACCAGCCAGGAGCCATCCGTGAGAATGCGGTTGTTGGCGCTGTCCTGGTCCATGATCGCCAGCCGCTTGGTCAACGCGCCGCGCCGGCCGGTGCTGGCCACATAAACGATGCGGGTGTCGAAATAGCCTTTCTCGCCCACCAGCCGCTCGTAGATGACGTCCGCAATGATGTGGGCGATGCGGCGCCAGTTGGCCGCCTGCGTGGTGTAGGCCGTGCCCTGTATCTGGGTGCCCTGCAGCACGTCCCACAGGCGGAACTCCACGCGCAGCGGGTCCGTGCCGGTTACCTGGCCAGTGACCAGCGCGTGGGCGCCGCTGGCTTTCCAGGTGCCGAAATCCGGCGTGCCTGTGGGTGGTGCGAAACTCTGGTCCAGCGGGCGGAACAGGCCGCAGCGGCCGAGATCGGCGTTGATGACGCCGCCGATATCCACCCCGCCGGGGCCGCCCGTCAGGCCGGTGATGGCGATCGGGATCGGGTTACGCTGCGCGCCGGAGACGTCGATGATAGGCTGGCCGCCGCCAGGCGGCGGTGCGGCAGGGGCCAGCGCGGACTGCGCGAGAGCGGGCGACGCCGCAAGCAGGCCGGCACCAGCGATGAAGCCGCGGCGGGGCATGAAGCTGTCGGGCAGAATTGCGCCTGAAATCCGGTCTCGCAGCATGGCGAAGGTCTCCAACTATGGTCTGAAACAGAAATTAAGAGTGGCCGACGGCCGGCCAGGCAGGTCTGCCGGCAGCGGCAATCTTGGGCATTGCGACGAAAGCGCCGCGTGCAACCCAAGTCCGGCAACTTCGCGGCAGGCGGGATCGGTGTCTGCCCTGGGTCGATCCTCGGCAGCAAGCTCCGCTTCAAGCACGTCGCCCGCCGCCCGCGCATCCTGCTGATAACAAGGTTTAACAGGATTGCTGATTGCCCGCTTGTGCAGGCCGGTCAGCCGTCTTGTCAGATACTCACGCGGGGGAACGGGACTGGTAACCTGCGCCTGAGCCGGCCACGTCGCCCGCACGCTGGCGCCGGCGCGGAAGACGGACGCGCGTAGCTTCCTGGCAGCTTGCATCCTACGGCCTGAACCGGAAGCTGAACGTCGCGGCGGGCTGGCCCAGGAGATTGGCCGGAATCGGCAAATGCGCGCATCGCGGCGACAACACCGCATGCTCGGCGCGCTCGGCGAAAGCCTGGAACGCGGGATCTCTGGCGGCGCGGGCCTGAAAGGCGGGCTCCAGCTTCACATCACGTACCACGCCGGTGGCGTCCACCGTCACGGTCATGTCGGTGTAGAAGGTGGCGTAGTCCTTCGCGGCGGTGTCCTCGGAATAGCAGGGTTTCACAGAGTCGCCGATCGTCTTGCGCTGGCCCTCGCTGAGCGAGCCGGTCAGGTTGCCGTGCGCCTGGCCGCCCGCGTTA
This sequence comes from uncultured Acetobacteraceae bacterium, assembly GCA_964247675.1. Taxonomy (GTDB): domain Bacteria; phylum Pseudomonadota; class Alphaproteobacteria; order Acetobacterales; family Acetobacteraceae; genus BOG-908. The sequence goes on along the minus strand of CAXTVW010000002.1, from coordinate 61,645 downwards.
TGCGCCCCGCCCCGCGACGGGTTGGGGGTGTGAGTCGGCGCCTTTGTCTGCTTCTGGTCCGCCTGGAATGCTTCCAGCGTGTTCAGCAGGCTGCTGGTATCCGGCGCCGGGTTCTTCGTCAGGTTCTGCTGGTGGCGCACCGTATCCATCGGCTTGGCCTTCTCCACGGCCTCCTTAACCGGCTTCTTCGGCTGTTCCTCCGCCTTCATCGGCTGGATCGGCGGCGGCGCGGCCAGTTTCATCGGCGGCGGCGGCTTCAGCGCGATCGCTTCCTTGTCCGGCGGCGGCAGGGGGATCTTCTCGGTGTCCAGCGTCTTCATCACCGAACTGGCAGCAGTCGGCGGCGGCGGTGGCGGTGGCGGCGGTGGCGGCGCGGTCTCGATCGGCTGCGGCTTGGGCGGTGCCAAGGCCGGGTTCTCCGTGGCCGGCGTGTCGGCTTCCGTCGGCGCCGCCACCTGGCCATGCGCGTCCGATTTCTGCGCGGACGCGGCCGTGCCCTCGAACTCCACCTCCATCGCGTCGTCCGGCGGCGGAGGCGGCGGCAGCGGCGCGGGGATCACGATGAGCAGCGCAAGCAGGATCACGAGGTGGAGCGCCCCCGAGACCGTCGCCGCGCGTGACATGCCCTGCCGCACGGCCGGGCTATTTCGAGGGAGGCTCGGCCAGCAGGGCCACCTTGGTGAAGCCCGCCTGCTGGATCGTGCCCATCACCTGCAGCACCTGGCCGTAGGCAATGCCCTTGTCGCCACGCACCAAAATACGCCGGGTCAGGTCGCTGTCGGACGCGGCCGTCAACCGTGCGACCAGGTCAGAGAGTTCCACGTCCTCGTCGCCCAGATGCGTATGGCCGTCCGCGGTGATGGTTACTGTCAGCGGCTTGGAATCCACGTTGATCTGCTGCGCGGTGGTCTTCGGCAGGTCCACGTTCACGCCGGACGTCAGCATCGGCGCGGTCACCATAAAGACGATCAGCAGCACGAGCATCACGTCCACCAGCGGCGTCACGTTGATCTCGCTCATCGCGCGGTAACGCCCGCGCCCGCCGCGGCCGCTGCCAATGAGACCGCCGGCCATCAGGCTTGCCCCTCGAAGAAAGAAAGGCCTTCTTTTTTTATAAAACGAAGCAAAAAGCTCTTATCCGGCTGTCGCGGACTTGCCCGCAGAAGCGCGACAGCGGAGTCAAAAGTTTTTTGCTTCTTTTTTTCAAAAAAGAAGGCCTTACTTGCTGGCATCAGACCCGCTCCTCGCTCTGCCGGCTGAGAATGGCGCCAAACTCCACGCCGAACCCCTCCAGCCGGGAGGCGAACCGCCCCAGGGCCGTGCTGATCTGGTTGTAGGCCAGCACCGCCGGGATGGCTGCCACAAGACCAATCGCCGTGGCGAACAGCGCCTCGGCGATGCCGGGCGCCACCACGGAAAGGTTCGTGTTGTGCATGGCGGCGATCGCGGAAAAGCTGTGCATGATGCCCCAAACCGTGCCGAACAGGCCGATGAACGGCCCGATCGAGCCCACGGACGCCAGGAACACCATCCAGCGCTCCAGCCGCTCCATCTCGCGCACCACCGTCACGTTCATCGCGCGGTCGATCCTGTCGCGCACGCTGCCGCGCGCCATGTCGGCGCCGGCCACGCGGCTGCTGCGGCGCCACTCGCCCATCGCCGCGCCGAACACGGCCGCCATCGGGTGTATCGGCCGCACGCCTTCCTGCTCATAGAGGTCCTCCAGGCTGCCACCTGACCAGAACCGGTCTTCGAAGGCGGTTGCCGCCCGATTGATACGGCGTAATGCCGTGATCTTCTCGAAGATGACGGCCCACACCCAGATGCTGGCCATCAGCAGCAGGACCATTACGAGCTTCACCACGATGTCCGCCTGCAGGAACAGCGTGATCAGCGAGAGATCACCGTTTGGCGCCGCGAGGTTTGCGGCATCGACCGTGCGGTCCAAGTTAGCTCCTATCAGGCAGAATAACCCCGCCAGCGCGGCGGGATACGGGTGGGTCGTCCGGTGGCGGGATGAACGCAGACGAGCTGCACCTCGAGCACCGCCACAGGCACGCCGCCGGGGAGCGTGAAATCCTGTCGAAGCGTCAGGGTGGCAGCGGTCTCGGACACCGCGCGCGTAACGATGGTCAGCATGTCGTCCAACCGGGCCGGGCGCAGATACTCGATATTGGCGCGCCGCACCATGAATTGACGGTCATGTTGCGTCAGCATCTCGGCATGTGGCGTGCCGTTGTCGTACATCGACTCAGTGCGCGCACGTTCGGCCAGCGCCAGATACGTGGCGTGGTAGACCACACCGCCGGCGTCGGTGTCGGCGTAGTACACGCGGGTGGTGTAAGTGTGGAAGCGTTCGCCTGTCATAAAAAAGCAAGCAGTCCTTTTTTGAAAAAAGAAGGCCTTCCTTGCTTCGTCACAACAGCAGATCCTGCGGCCCGGCCGGCGGCTTGAGCCCCAGATGCCGCCACCCAGGCTCTCCCAGCATGCGCCCGCGGCTCGTCCGCAGCATCAGCCCTTCCTGGATCAGATACGGCTCCACCACGTCCTCCAGCGTGTCGCGCGCCTCGGCGAGGGCTGCCGCCAGCGTCTCCACGCCCACCGGGCCGCCGCCATGGTGCTCGGCCATGCGGCGCAAATAGCGGCGGTCCATCGCGTCCAGCCCCAGTGCATCCACTTCCAGGCGGATCAGCGCGGCATCGGCGGTGGCGCGATCCACGCTCGGCTGGCCTTCCACCAGCGCGAAGTCGCGCACCCGGCGCAGCAGGCGTCCGGCGATGCGCGGCGTGCCGCGGGACCGGCGGGCAATCTCGCGCGCGCCGTCCTGCGTCAGCGCGAAGCCGAGTTTTTCTGCCCCGCGCGCCACGATCAGCGTCAGCTCGTCCGGCGTATAGAAGATAAGCCGCAGCGGGATGCCGAAACGGTCGCGCAGCGGGGTGGCCAGCAGGCCGGCCCGCGTGGTGGCGCCGACCAGGGTGAACGGCTGCAGGTCGATGCGGACGGAGCGCGCGGCGGGGCCTTCGCCGATGATCAGGTCGAGCTGGAAATCCTCCATCGCGGGATAGAGGATCTCCTCGATGGCCGGCTGCAGGCGATGGATTTCGTCGATGAACAGCACGTCACGCGCCTGCAGGTTCGTCAGGATCGCCGCCAGGTCACCGGCGCGCTGGATCACCGGGCCGGAGGTGGCGCGGAAGCCCACGCCCAGTTCGCGCGCCACGATCTGCGCCAGCGTGGTCTTGCCCAGGCCAGGCGGCCCGTGCAGCAACACGTGGTCCAGCGCCTCGGCGCGTGCGCGTGCCGCCTCGATGAATACGGACAGGTTCTCCCGGCTCGCCCGCTGGCCCACGAACTCGCGCAGGGTCTGCGGGCGCAGGGACGCCTCCGCCCAGTCGTCATTGGTGCGCTCGGGCGAGAGCGCGCGGGTGTCGTCGGAAACAGGCACAGGTCTAGCTAGCAGGCCAGGCGATTCGCCGGGGCTTAACTAAGGTTAAGGAACACGAACCACACCGTTAGCGGCATCGCTACGTCCAGCCCCTCCTCGCGGGGCCGCTCGGCCGACGCAGCGAAGCGCACGGCGGACGCAGAACGCGCCGGGTGCCGTGCCATGCACCCGCTTCCCGCAACGGCAAAGGTCAACCCTACCAGGGCAGCTTTGCCCCCTGGTAATCCACGTAGGAGATGCCCGCCTTGCTCTCGTGCCTGGCGATTACGTCAGCCATCCCGCGCGCGCTCGTCGGCACGTCCACCGGGGCGTTCGCACCACCCAACTCCGTGCGCACCCAGCCCGGGTGCATCAGCACCACCGGCGTGCCCTTGTGCCGCAGCGCGTAGCAGCTCGCCAGCATGTTCAACGCCGCCTTGCTGGCCCGATACAGCTCCATCCCGCCGCCGGCGTTGCTGCCCACGCTGCCCAGGATAGACGTCATGAACGCCACGGTCGCGTCCGGCGCCAGGGTCGCCTGCAACGCTTCGGCCAGCGCAATCGGCCCGGTGGTGTTGGTGATGAACTCCTTCGCCACATCGGCGTGACCGACCTCATGCGCCGGCACCTGGCTGTTGGTGCTGATGCCGGCCACCACGAACAGCACGTCAAGCGTGCGGCCACCAAGCTTTTCACCAAGCGCACCCACGCTGGCGGGATCGGACACGTCCAGCTGCTCCACCGTCAGCCGGTCGCAGGCCAGGTTGGCCAGCCCGTCCGCCTTGTCCGGCGTGCGCGCGGTGGCGATTACCTGCCAGCCGCGGCTTAGATATTCCTGGGTCAGGCCGAGCCCCAGGCCGCGGCTGGCGCCGGCTAGGAGGATGGTCTTGGCGGTATCCGGCATGAGAGTGGTCTTTCAGCTGGGAAGGAAACAAGCTGACGCTGTGTCAGCAGCCGCGCGCGTCCGCGGCGCCCGCCCGCTTCAAGCAGCGAACGGGTCAAAAGTTCTCGGTGTCTTGCCTTGCCCTACCTGACCGGCGCCCCGTCCAGCGCCGACGCCACCGCCCGCCACATAGCCGTAGGCTGCAACGCGCCGTCATACGGCAACCCGCGCGGCGCCAGGCCATCCACCCGCGCCACCTCCGGCGCGGTTGCCAGCCAGGTATGCCGCGCCGTCAGCCCCCAGGTGAGCACCGCGCGAACGGCTCGCTCATCCAGAACAATATCGAGGAACTGCCTGGCCACCGCAGCCACCGCACTGTCCCGCAGCGCCAGATCCGCCGGCAGCGTGCGGTCGGAAACGTCCAGTTCCGTCACGTGTATCACCAGCCCCATGCCGGCGAGCTCGCGCAGGAAGTCGCGATACGGCCCCTCCGCCAGCTTGCGCTCGGGCCGCAGATGCGCCTCCAGCCCGAAACCCTGCACCGGCACGCCGCGCGCCAACAGGCGCGGCAGCAGGCGAAGATAGCCGTCGCGCTTGGCCTGGCTCGCCGCGTCGTCGTATTCCAGCAGATCGTCGTTGATGAACAGCAGCGCGTCCGGGTCGGCCGTGTGCGCGGCCAGGAACGCGGTATCCACGTAGCGCGCGCCCAGCGCCTTTTTCCAGCCTACGGCCACCAGATCGTCATCCTGGTTCCAGCGCGGGTCGGACGGCTCGTTGCACACGTCCCACGCCAGCACCTGCCCCGCATATCGGCCGGCCACCGCCGCGATGTGATGCCGCAGCACATGATCCGCCTGCCCGCTTGCCAGCGCACCGGCCAGCCAGGGTGGATTGTAGACGCCCCACGCCAGATTGTGCAGGCGCACCGCCATGCCGTGCTGCCGCGCGTAGCCCATCACCCAGTCCAGCTTGCCAAAGGTGAAACGGTCTTGTTCCGGCTCGGTGGCGGCCCACTTGGCTTCGATCTCGGGCACGATGATGGCGCAATCGCGCGCCACCAGGGTGGCGTAGGCCGCATCGCGGCACAACAGATCGGTGGATACCGCGCTGCCGTACAACAGGCCCTTGGCCGCGGCGCGCTGCTTCAGGGTGCGGCCCGGTGGCGCCAGCAGGGTGGCTGCGGCGCCGGACAGGGCGGTTCTTCGGGTGATTTTCATTGGAAGAAAGCAAGGCCTTCTTTTTTGAAAAAAAGAAGCGAAAAACTTTTGCTACTGACGCCGCTGCAGCAGGCGCGCTTCGCCGGGGACTCACGACTGCCGCAGATGCGGGTTAGTAAGAGTTTTTTGCTTCTTTTTTTCAAAAAAGAAGGCCTTCCTTCCTACTATTCCGGCCCCCGCAACACCCACCGCCCCCGCCGCTGAAGCACGAACCGGTAATACACCGCCGACGCCGCAACGATCACCACATCCGCCACCAGGCTCAACCGCCCCGTCTTCGGATCGATGAGGTTCGTGTAAATGACGTACGCCAGCACGATCAGCGCCAGCACAGGCGGCCACGGAAAGAACGGCATCTTGTAGGCCGCATGCGCCGTGCTTCCCGTCCGGCGCCCGACGATCGCGGCCACGCACAGCGCGCCATACACCAAAACGATCGCGGTCCCCGTCATCACCAGCAGCACCTGCAGATCCACGAAGCACAGCAGGCAGGACAGCGCGCCCGTCACCAACGTGGCCGCCCAGGGCGAGCCGAAACGCTTGTGCACCAGAGTCAGCGTGCGGTTCACCGGCGGCGCCCACACCGCATCACGCCCGCTGCTGAACAACATGCGCGAGACAAGCACCACCACCGCGATGTCCGCGTTCACGATCGCCAGCGCCACGGCCAGGTTGATCGCTACCCCAAGCCCCGGCCCGCCGCGGTTACGTACGAAGTCGCCGAACATCGTGTCCGAGCTGAACATCGCCGCCAGGTCCGGCGCGCCGTGCAGTGCTGCGGCGAGCGGCAGTGCCTGGCTCACCACGCTGATCACCAACGCCCACAGCACGGCGCGCGCGATCTGGCGAGGCGCATCCTGCGTCTCCTCGCCCAGATACACCGCGTTGCCGTAGCCGTAGAAGGCGAAGATGGCGACCGATGTGGCCAGCCCGATCACGCCGATGCCCGCCGGCACCAGGTGACCCGCGCCGTCCAGGAACACCGGATGCGCCACCAGGCTCACCCAACTACGCGCCGGATAGAGGAAACCCAGTACGGTAATCACCACAAGCGCGATCAGTTCGAGCGCCAGAAAGGCGCCGGTGATCAGCGCGTTCGTGCGCACGTTGAGTATCGCGCATAGCGTGGTGAACACCACGCACACCAGCCCGTCCTGCACCGGTGACGTTCCCGGCAGGATGGCGCCGATATAGCTGCCCAGCCCAAGCGCCACCACGGCGATGTTGAGCAGAAGCACCACCAGGTTCAGCCCGAGTATGACGAAGCCCGCCAGGGGCCCCAGCGTGCGTCCCACGATCGCATACTCGCCACCCGTCAGCGGAAAGGCCGATGACAGCTCGGCATACACGTAGGCGGTCAGCAGGCTGACGAAGGCTGCCATGGCGAAGCTTATCAGGGCGCCGCTACCGGCCTGCTCCACCACGCCGGGCACCACGATGAAGATGGAGGAGGCGGGGGTGACGGAGGACAGCGTGATCAACAGGCAGCCGGCCATTTTCATGGTGCGGCTGAACGACGGGGCGGCTTGCGGCATGAGGTTTGTCAAGCTGGGGCGAAGCAAGAAAGCAAGGCCTTCTTTTTTGAAAAAAGAAGCAAAAAACTTTTATCCGTGCTGTCGCGGACCTTCCTCCACGGCGCGACAGCCGCGGCAAAAGTTTTTTGGTTCTTTTTTTCAAAAAAGAACTGCTTGCTTGCTTCCTTCGCACCCGACAACGCCGGCACATCATTTGCTTGACCGTGACATCGGACAGCCGCGGACCACAACAATCGCTTGCGGAAAGGCCCGGTTTCGGACGGAATTGGCCAGGTGCGCCTTGGGGGGAGAACGACATCTTGCGGAAGTTGCGGGTTCAACTCGTTGCGGGCCTGGTGCTGGCGGGCGCGGCCGGGCCGGCCGTGGCGCAGCCGCAGGACGCGGCGCTGCAGACCGTGACGCCGAAGGGCCAGGCCAGGCAGGACCGCCAGCCAAGCACAGCCGGTGCGCTCGGCGGCAAGAAGATCGAGGAGATCACCGTCACCGCGCAGAAACGCTCGGAAAACGTACGCAAGGTGCCGCTCAGCGTCACGGTGCTCAGTGGCGCCCAGATACGCGCGGCCCACATCGAGAGCTTCGCCGACCTCTCGCGCGCGGTGCCCAACCTGTCGTTTTCCAGCCAGGCCGGCGAAGGCCTGTCCAACCTGGAGATACGCGGCATCTCGAGTGCCGCCGGCACGGCTACCGTTGCCATCTACCTCGACGACACGTCGCTGACCACGCGCAACCTGCCCACCGAGGGCGCGTCCGAGCCGCGATTCCTGGACATCGCGCGCATCGAGGTGCTGCGCGGCCCGCAGAGCACGCTGTATGGCGCGAGCGCGCTGGGCGGCACGCTGCGCTACATCAGCAATCAGCCGAAGATGGACGTCTTCGAGGGTAACGTCTTCACCGAGTTGTCCGGCACCTATCACGGCGGCGGGCCCAATTACGACGAGCAGGGCGTGCTCAACATCCCGCTCGTCGACCACCAGCTCGTGCTGCGCGTGGCCGGCGAGACGGGGTCGGACGCCGGCTACATCAATCACGTCAACCCCAACACCGGTGCCGCCATCAAGGACGGCATCAACTCCACCGGCTTCAACGTGGTGCGCGGGACGCTGCTATGGACGCCGACCGACTGGCTGTCGCTGACGCCGTCGGTGTTCTTCCAGAACTTCGACCAGCGCGATTCGGACGCGCAATACACCACCCTGCCGCACGACCAGACGCCGAAGCTGGTGGCGGAGCCGGGCCGCGACAAGCTGATCGTGCCGTCGTTCACCGCAAACGCCGACCTGGGGTTCGCCAACCTGATCGCAGTCACCGGCAATTACGAGCGCCAGTTCCACCGCACGCTTGACAGCTCGGTCTACGACAACCTGGCCGTCTATCTCTGCGACCCGAACACCGACATCTCCAACGGACCAGGCGTGCCGGCCACCGGCTTCTGCGGTAACGACGATGCCGGCAACCCGATACACGGCGCGCCGCCTGGCCTGTTCGATGCGCTGAACAACCGACCCAGCGAGACCTATTTCAGCAACACCGTGCGGCAATGGTCCGAGGAGATACGCCTAGTCTCCAAGCCGTACGTTCCCGGCGAGAGCGCGCTACCCTTCACCTGGGTCGCCGGGCTGTACTACTCGGACGAACGCACCACGGCGACCGACACCGAATACGTCAACGGCGCCTCGGCCACCTTCCGGCAGTTCGGGGTCAGCCCGGGCGACCCCAATGTGCTGGGCGGTACCTTCCCAGGCGCCATCGCCAACGACGAGGTGTTCCAGGGCATCACCTCCTATGACACCACCCAGTATGCCGTCTTCGGTGAAGGCACCTATTACCCGCTGCCCAACCTGCGCATCACCGCCGGCGCGCGCTACCAGTTCGCCCGGGACGGCGAGAGCACCTTCCAGAACTACTTCTACGATTACGGCGACCCCGGCCTCGTGACCTCGGTCGGCCACTTCTACACCTTCCTGCCAAAGTTCGCGGTCAGCTACGACATCACGCCGAACAACACGATCTACGCCAACGCGTCGAAGGGCTTCCGGCTGGGCAGCGAGAACCGCCGCATTCCCTACGTCGCGAGCGACGCCGCCGATAGCGGCACGCCGAGCTATGACCTGGCCCAGCTCGGCATACGTGCGAACTCACCCAGCAGTTTCGGGCCGGACAAGCTCTGGAACCTCGAGATCGGCGACAAGGGGCGGCTGTTTGGCGGCCGGCTCACGTTCAGTGGCGATTTCTTCTACATCTTCTGGGACGACATCCAGACTGAGGTGCCGCTGGTCACGTCGGGCGACGAGTTCCAGACCAATGCCGGCTCGGCCACCAGCTACGGCGCCGAGTTCGAGGTGCGGACCCAGGTGAACGACAACCTCACCATGGCGCTCTCGGGCAGCGTGGTGAACGCAACGCTGGACCACGGCGTCGTCGTCAACGGCAACCTCATCACCGGAACGTTTGCCGGCGAGAAGATACCGGGCGTGCCCGACTTCAACCTCAGCTATAACGCCCGCTACAATTTCCGGGTCACGGACCGTATTGCAGGTTTCGTATCGGCCGCGCCGAACTGGGTGGGCGAGAGCCACGGCGACGTCATCACCAGCAACCCCGATTACAAGCGCCCCTCCTACATCACGCTGGACGCCACGGCCGGCCTGGATGTGGGAGCCTGGGAGGTGACGTTGTTCGGCCGCAACCTGACCAACAACAACAAGATCATCCAGCGGCCGGACATCGAAGGTTCCGCCTCGCCGATCTATGATTTCAACTACCTGGGCAACCAGACCCGCAACCTGCAGGGCTTCACGTTGCGTCCGTTTACCATCGGAATGAACGCGGCCTACAGATTCTGACAATCCTTCTCGGACCAGGCCTCAAACCTCAGCTCCGCCATTCGCACCAGCCGGCCATTTCAAGAAAAATCAGGCGGCCGAAACAGCGCGAAGACAAAAGTTTTTTGCTTCTTTTTCTTCAAAAAAGAAGGCCTTGCTTGCTTTGCCCAGGGAACACGGCCTGGCAACAGTCATTAACGTTTCTGGGAACACACGCGGCTTCTTGAGCCACGTACACGCGCAGCCAGCGGTGATTGTAAAGTTTGGTAACAACATCCTAAGAGTCCGGCATCGATACGGGTGTGCCCAGTCGGGCTGAACACGAAATAACCCTCGGCCGACGCCAGGATTTCGGCTCATTTCAGTTTACTGGCGACCGCCGACAACGTTCGCCGGGTGTCAGGCTGCCCTGAGAGGAGTGGCAGAGCAGGGTTGCGCCCGCTTGCCCTCGACAGTCATGGCGGCGAGACTGTAACGGGTTGGCTAGGGGCTGATCGCGCAGACCCTATACTTGCAGGTTTCGCCGCCCGCGCCCAATTGGCAATCTCTGGCTTGTTTTCTTGCAAGACCATTAGGAACATCTAGACGCTGATGAGTGACTTTGCCGACAGCGACGTAAAGGCCTTCGAACCGTCGGGCGGTAGCGCTCCCAGACAAGGGCGGCGGCTTTCCGACAAGATCCTGGTCGCCTTTCATCACGCCTGCGACGCGCAGGACCTGATCGTGGCCGAGCAGCTCCTGAAGACGCTCGAGACGATGCTGACCAGGCGCGGGGTTCCCTCCGAGCAGAACAGGCGCAAGTCGCTCGAAAGCCTTGTGGCTGCCCACGAACGCCTGTGGCACCTTCGGCACCGCGAAGAGACCCGTTAGGCCCGCCGTTTCTCCCGGCCTGCGTAGGTCGCCAGCATCGCGCCGTGCCGGAGAACCTGCTCCGCCGCGTCCGTGAAGCGGCCGTCAGCCTCGTGCATGGCAAGCCCGGCCAACACTTCCCCTGCACCACGCCCGCCACGCACCCCTTGCAGGATGATCAGCTTGGCCGGCACCCCATGGCGGGGCCATAACGGTAGCAGGCTGATCTGTGGGCAGTCCGCCGCTGCGAGGGCAGCGCATGCCTGGGCGAACCAGGATGCCGGCAAGATGACGCTGAGCGTGCCGCCTTTCCGGAGCCCGGCTCCCAGGGCAGCCATCCACGCAGATAGCAGGCCCTCCTCCGCCTGCTTCGCCAGGCGCCGCCCTGGGCTGGGCGAAGCCGTCCCGCCGGCATCATGCCAGGGCGGGTTGGCGAAAGCATGATCGATTGGGCTGTCAGCGCGCCACTTGGTAATATCGGCCTGCCAGACCGTCATGTCCGTCCAGCCATTCGCCGCCAGATTGGCGCGCGCGACTTCGGCCAAAGCGGGATCGATCTCCAGGCCGCCACCAAGCAACCCAGGCACACGGGCCGCCAGACATAGAATGCCGGCGCCGGCGCCGGTGCCGCCTTCGATCACCCGTTCGCCTGGCCTGGCAGGGACGCTGGCTGCCAGCAGCACCGGCTCGATCCCGGTGCGGTAGCCCGCCTCCAACTGCCGGTAGATCACCCGCCCGCCAAGCAAGGTCCCGGACGATGCAGGCGGACGTGACGGCCGATCTGCCTCCCCGCTCACGCCTCGCCAGCTTCCCGCAGCACGCGCTCGGCCTGCGCCCGGTCCTGGCTGGCCACCACAAGGCGGCGCGGTATGGCCCCTATGCTGCCCTCCAGGGTGCTGACCTGATTGTCGAGCACCACTGCCTCCACGCCGGCGTCACGCAACAGGCAGGTCAGGAAGCTGAGCCGGACGAGGTCGTTGGTGACCAGGACCACATGCATCCCGTTTGTCCTCATGAGTTGAACATCAGGAAAGACCCCCGTCGGCGAGAAATAAAGCAGCAAAAAGCCTCTGTTGGCCCGCTTTGTGTGCATCCGCCGGCAAGCCGCTTGCCTTGACCCCGATTTATCGCCGCCGATATGGTGGCCAAGCACCAGACGCGGCGCCTCCGGTCACGCGACGGACCACAGCAGCGAGTGCGTTGGTGCAGTCCGGCACGCACCGGCGGTTCAACTGGAGCCATTCGTCGGGAGAAGTGTTTGGGCCTCGCTGTCAGCCTGCCGGAGCCTGCGGACCGAGGTCCCAGGATCAGCCCCATGCCAGTTCCAGGGTCGGTCGAAGATGCGTTGACAGCCCTGGCGGATCTGGTCCGCGAGGACCTGGCTGCCTGCAATCGCGTCATCGTCGCCCAGATGCAGAGCCAGGTGGAGCTGATCCCGCAGCTTGCGGCGCATCTTGTGGCTGCCGGTGGCAAGCGCCTTCGCCCATTGCTGACGCTCGCCTGCGCCCGGTTATGCGGCTACCCCGATGAGGCAGACCCGGCTGGCCAGCGGCACGTGGCACTCGCCGCCTGCGTGGAGTTCATCCACACCGCCACCCTGTTGCATGACGACGTGGTGGACGAGAGCCGCCTGCGCCGCGGCCTGGCTACCGCCAACGCCATATTCGGCAACAAGGCGAGCGTGCTGGTGGGCGATTTCCTGTTCTCCCGCTCCTTCCAGCTCATGACCGCGGACGGCAGCCTGCACGTGCTGCGCATTCTCTCCAACGCGGCAGCCACCATCGCCGAGGGCGAGGTGTTGCAGCTCGTCACGCAGAACGACCTCTCGACCAAGGACGAGCGCTACCTCGACGTGATCCAGGGCAAGACCGCGGCCCTGTTCGCCGCCGCCTGCCAGATAGGCGCCGTGGTCGCCGGCCGCGGCGAAGCGGAGGAGCAGGCGCTGGCCGATTACGGCCTCTATCTCGGCACCGCCTTCCAGCTGGTGGATGACGCGCTGGACTACGCCGCCGACCAGGCCAAGCTCGGCAAGACCGTGGGCGACGACTTCCGCGAGGGCAAGATCACCGGCCCCGTGCTGGCCGCCTACAAAGCCGGCAGCGAGGCGGACCGCATCTTCTGGCGCCGCACGATCGAAGACAGCGAGCAGACCGACGCCGACCTGGACCACGCGCTGACCCTGATGGAGCAGACCGGCGCCATCGAGGCGACGCTGGCGCGCGCTGCGGGATTCACCGAGCGGGCGAAAGCGGCGTTGGCGGTGTTTCCGGATAGCGCGGTGCGGAGGCGGCTGGTGGACGTGGCGGATTACACGGTGCGGCGGGGGAGATAAGGCAAGGACGGCCTTTTTTGAAAAAAGAAGCAAAAAACTTTTATCTCTCCGCCTCCATCGCGGTGCGCGCTGGTTTTGCCTGTTTGGAACCTTGCACGCGGTTTAGGCGAGAACCCGGACATCTGCGCACGACCGCTGCGCACGTGCCTTGCTCATTTCCTGAAGCCCTGCGCCACCACGTACAACTCGCTGCTTTCCTTCCGGCTTGAAGGCGGCTTCGCATGCTTGACCGTGGCGAACTGCTTCTTCATCGGCATAAGCATGTCCCGCTCGGACCCGCCCTGGAACACCTTCGCCACGAACGCCCCGCCAGGCGCCAGCACGGAAGCGGCGAAATGCAGCGCCAGCTCGGCCAGGCCCATGATCCGTATGTGGTCGGTGGCCGCGTGGCCCGTGGTGTTCGGCGCCATGTCGGACAGCACAAGATCTGCCGGGCCGCCCATCAGCGCCTGCAGCCGCGCCGGCATCTCCGGGTCGTCGAAATCGCCCTGGATCAGGGTGGCGCCAGAGATCGGCTCTATCGGCAGCAGGTCCACGCCCACCACCTGGCCGGCGCCGCGCTGCAGCGCTATCTGCGTCCAACCGCCCGGGGCGGCGCCGAGGTCCAGCACGCGGCAGCCTTTGGTGATGAGCTTGAAGCGGTCGTCCAGCTCGATGAGCTTGAAGGCGGCGCGGGAGCGGAAGCCCTGGGCGCGGGCGGCTGCCACGTAGGGGTCGTTGAGCTGGCGGGCCAGCCAGCGCTGCTGTGCGGGGCTGCGTCCGCGGGAGGTGCGGAGCGTGACGGCCAAACCGCGCGCGTTGTTTGTGGAGCTGCCGCCCTTTTTGTCTGCCATTGGCGGGTTATAGGGCAGGAAGGAAGCAAGCAGTCCTTTTTTGAAAAAAAGGACCAAAAAACTTTTGCTCCCACGCCTGCATCAGGGTGCGCGGCATCTCTGCCAGTCGCGAACTGGCAGAACCGTCGCGCGCCCTCATGCCGGCGACAGGATCAAAAGTTTTTTGCTTCTTTTTTTCAAAAAAGAAGGCCTTCCTTTCTTACACCCGCCCGGTGCTCACCCCCGCCGCCCGGGTTGCCCGCGAAAGCACCCCGGCCGGAAGCGTCTCCGCCGCCGGCGCGCGCGCCTTGCGCGGTGCTTGCCGGATCATCCGCAGCAGCATGCCTTCCCGCAGGCCGCGGTCGGCCACGATCACGCCATCAGCCGGCCAGACAGTGCGTATCGCCTCGAAGATCGCGCAGCCCGGCAGCACGAACTCGGACCGGTCAGGCCCCACGCAAGGATGCGCGTTCAGCCCGTCCCGGCCCAGGCCGCGCAGCAGCGCCAGCGCGCTGTCCGTCGCCGCGGCGCTGAGATGAATGCCGTCGACCATCGGGCGGCGGTAGCGCGGCAGGCCGAGCGCCACGCCGGCCAGCGTGGTCACCGTGCCGCTGGTGCCGAGCAGCCGCACGCCGCCCATCCTGATCTCGTGGCCGATGCAATGGATGCGTTCGAAAGCGGCCAGGCGGGCGGTCACGTCCTCGACCATGGCGGCGTACCCGTCCGGCGCGAAGCCATGATGACCGAAGCGCTCGGCCAGGGTGACGACGCCCAGGGGCAGGCTGTCATAGCCGATCAGTTCGGGCGTGCGCCCCGCCTGCAGCCTTACCCAGGCCAGTTCGGTGGAGCCGCCGCCGATGTCGAACAGCAGCGCGCGCCGGCCTGGTCCGCGCAGCAGTGGCGCGCAGCTTTCCAGCGCCAGCTCGGCTTCCTCCCGGGTGGAGATCACCGTCAGCGCAAGCCCTGTCTCCGCGCGCACACGATTGAGGAAGACGTCTCCGTTGCCGGCCCGGCGGCAGGCTTCCGTGGCGATGGCGCGCAGGCCCCGGACCGGCCGGCGGGACAGGCGCGCGGCGCAGGCGTGCAGGGCGGCGATCGTGCGGTCCATCGCTGCGTCGCTCAGCATGTTGGAGTTCTGCAGGCCCTCGCCCAGCCTTACGATCCGCGAGAAGCTGTCGACCACGCGAAAGCCGTCGCTGGTCGGCGTGCCGATGAGCAGCCGGCAGTTGTTCGTCCCGAGGTCGAGCGCCGCGAACGCGGCGTCCTCGCGTGTGGCGCGGGCGCCTTGCGCTGGCGGCTCCGGGGCGGCGGCGGTCATGGGAGAGCGGCCCTTCGTGTCCTTAAGCCCGGAGTGTCAACCACTTGTTGGGCTGGGCGCAAGCGTGTTGCGCAATGCGGGAGCAAGGAAGGCAAGGCCTTCCTTTTTGAGAAAATGAAGCAAAAAACTTTCATCACTCCGACGCTGATGCGGCGCGGCTTGTCCTGACGCACCCGGCTAGTGCAGGTGCGGAGAGACAAAAGTTTTTTGGTTCTTTTTTTCAAAAAAGGACTGCTTGCTTGCTTCCTCGCGCCAGCCCTTGCCACGGCCGCCCCGCCGCTGTTACCTCGCCGCGCCGGCTCACGGGAGGAAACAAAAACATGCGTCTAGCGGTGCTGAAAGAGCGTCGTCGTGACGAGACACGCGTGGCCGCCACGCCGGAGACCGTGCGCAAGCTCGTGGGTCTCGGGCTGGAGGTGGCCATCGAGCACGGCGCGGGACAGGGCGCTTCCATTCCTGACGCCGACTACACCGCCGCGGGCGCCCACGTCGTGGCGGACCCGGCCGCCGCCCTGGCCGGCGCCGGCATCGTATTCGCCGTGCAGACGCCGGAACCCGCGGAGCGCGCGCAGATTCCCCGCGGCGCCCTGCTGGTGTGCATCTCCGGCGCGCTGGCCGACCGGGCCCTGGTGCCCAACCTGGCGCAGGCCGGCATCGACACCGCGGCGATGGAGCTGCTGCCGCGCATCACCCGCGCGCAGGCGATGGACATCCTCTCCAGCCAGGCCAACCTGGCCGGCTACCGCGCGGTGATCGAGGGGGCCGCCGCCTTCGACCGTGGCTTCGCCATGATGATGACGGCGGCCGGTACCGTGCCGCCCGCCCGCGTGTTCGTGCTCGGTGCCGGCGTGGCCGGCCTGCAGGCGATCGCCACCGCGCGACGCCTGGGCGCCATCGTCTCGGCCACCGACGTGCGGCCGGCGGCGAAGGAGGAGATACGCTCGCTGGGCGCCACCTTCGTGGGCGTGGAAGATGCAGAGACCGCCGGACAGACCGGCGCCTACGCGCGCGAGATGACCGACGAGTTCCGCCGCAAGCAGGCCGAGCTGATGCTGGCCACCACGGCAAAGAACGACATGGTGATCTGCACCGCGCTCGTACAGGGCGGCCGTGCGCCGACCCTGGTGACGCAGGCCATGGTGGACGGCATGAAGCCGGGCAGCGTGATCGTGGACATCGCGGCTGACGGCGGCGGCAACTGCGCCGCTACCCACCCAGGCGAAATGTACGTCACGCCGAACGGGGTGAAGGTGCTGGGTTTCCGCAACTGGCCGGGCCGCATTCCGGTGGCCGCGAGCACGCTGTATGCCAAGAACCTGCTGACGTTTCTGACCACGTTCTGGGACAAGGACGCCAAAGCGCCGAAGCTGCCGGAGGACGACGCCATCGTCCAGGGCGTGATGCTGACACGCGGCGGCGCGGTGGTGCACGCGCAATTCGCCGGCGACGTCAGCGTGCCGCCCGCCGCGCCTGCGCCGGAGCCGGCGGGCGCCGCTGTCGAGGACGCCTCGCCGTCCCTGGCCGACCCCGCGGCCGATCTTTCCAACGCCAAGCCCCGAGCGGATGGCGCGAGCCTGGCCACGAACCCCGGCGCGCCTGCAGACACGGCACCGTCTGCGCCGGACAGGCCCGTAGCCACGCCGCATTCCTGGTCGGCCGGTTCGGACACAGCCCCGCCGGCTGTGCCAGCGGGTTCCGCCCCAGAGCGCGCCGCGGCTGCTTCGTTGCCGGCTGCCGGCCAGACAGGTGGCCCGCAAGCCGCGTTGGCGGCGCCGCGCGCCGAAGCACCGCCGAGTGCCGTCACGCCTGCCGCGCCGTCCGAGGCGGCAGCAGCTTTCGCGCCAGCCATGGCCGAGGAATCGGTCCCTGCCCCGCTTTCGGCCGATGTGCTGGATCGCACCGGCCTCGACGCCACGCCAGTCCCGGGCGATGCCACTGAAATGGGCAGCGTCAAGGCCGAAATGCCGGCCGAGCCCAACCTGGCCGAGACCGTCGAAAGCACGGAAGGCCAGTCCGACACACCCGCTTCCCCGTCCAAGCCGCGCCGGCGCCGTACGCCCGGAGCACCGCAGGCCGGCACGCCGGACGCCCCCGAGCAGGAGGGCACACGCCCATGATGCCCAACTCCCTGGCCGACCAGGCCCACCAGATTGCCGCCCGGGCCGCCGACCTGGCCCACCAGCTCGACGGCTTCTCGCAGACGGCGGCTCCCGTCACCGCGGCGGCCGAGCCGTTCATCTTCCTGCTGACGATCTTTCTGCTGGCCTGCTTCGTCGGCTACTACGTGGTCTGGAACGTGACCCCGGCGCTACACTCGCCGTTGATGGCAGTCACCAACGGGATCTCGTCCGTCATCATCGTGGGCGCCATGCTGGCAACCGGGCTGAGCCACGGCTTCCTGCCGCACATCTTCGGCTTCATTGCCGTCACGCTCGCCAGCGTAAACATTTTCGGCGGCTTCCTGGTGACCCAGAGAATGCTGTCGATGTTCCAGTCCAAGAACAAGATCAAGAAGTAGAGCGGGCGACATGTCCACCAACCTCACCTCGCTGCTCTACCTCGTCGCCGCCGTCCTGTTCATCCTGGCGCTGCGCGGCCTCTCCAGCCCTGTCACGTCCCGCCGCGGCAACCAGTTCGGCATGATCGGCATGGCCATCGCCATACTGGCCACGCTGGGCCGGCACGGCATGATGGCCGAGGGCTATGTCTGGATACTTGCCGGCATCGTCATCGGCGGTGCTGTCGGCGCCTACGTGGCGCGCAGCATCGCGATGACGGCGCTGCCGCAACTCGTGGCCGCGTTCCACTCGCTGGTCGGCCTGGCGGCCGTATTCGTGGCCGCCGGCGCGCTGAACGCACCGGCCGCGTTCGGCATCGGCGTGCCGCACCATATCCACGCGGAAAGCCTGGTCGAGATGTCGGTGGGCCTGGCAATTGGCGCCATCACCTTCAGCGGCTCACTCATCGCGTTCGCCAAGCTGCAGGCGCTGATGCGCGGCACGCCCATCACCTTCCGCTTCCAGCACCCGCTCAACCTGGTGCTCGGCCTGACCGTCCTGGCGCTGATCGTGGTGTTCGTGACGCATGGCGGGCCGCAGGCGGTGTTCTGGATCATCGCCTTGCTGGCCGTGCTGCTCGGCTTCCTGCTGATCATCCCGATCGGCGGGGCGGACATGCCGGTCGTCGTTTCCATGCTGAACAGCTATTCCGGCTGGGCGGCCTGCGGCATCGGCTTCACCATCGGCAACCTGGCGCTGATCATCACCGGCGCGCTTGTGGGTGCGTCGGGCGCCATTCTCTCCTACGTGATGTGCAAGGGCATGAACCGCAGCATCTTCAACGTGCTGCTCGGCGGCTTCGGCTCGGATTCCGGCGGCGCCGCGGCCCATGCCGGCGCGGGGGACCGCACGGTGCGGAGCGGCAACGCTGAGGATGCCGCCTTCATCATGAAGAACGCCTCCAAAGTGATCATCGTGCCGGGCTACGGCATGGCGGTGGCGCAGGCCCAGCACGCCACGCGCGAGATGGCCGACAAGCTGAAATCCGAAGGCGTGGATGTGCGCTACGCCATTCACCCCGTCGCCGGCCGCATGCCGGGCCACATGAACGTTCTGCTGGCCGAAGCCAATGTTCCCTACGACGACGTATTTGAGCTGGAGCAGATCAACAACGAGTTCAGCACCGCCGACGTGGCCTACGTGATCGGCGCCAACGACGTGACGAACCCGGCGGCCAAGACGGACACCACGTCAGCCATCTACGGCATGCCGATCCTGGACGTGGAAAAGGCGCGCACCGTGCTGTTCATCAAGCGCTCGATGGCGTCGGGGTATGCCGGCGTGGATAACGAGCTGTTCTTCCGGCCGAACACGATGATGTTGTTCGGCGACGCGAAGAAGATGACGGAGGAGGTTGTCGCGGCTCTGGATAGCTGAGAGTGGGCGTTCTGGTGGAGACAAAGCCAATAGTCTTTGTCTCTGCGCCTGCATAAACTGCACCGCCGCCGCGCCGTCCAACTCCCTGCGGTTCGCGCGTGGTTTCGGTTGACTTTCCACCGCCGAGTTGCTGACGCCGCGGGCAATTATCAAACTACTGAGGCTGCGCGGGCAGGAAAACTTGGTGCGCAGCTACGGCTTACGCGAAATCGTCACTGGCGTTGGCAAACTACGCTCGCAGGATCCGACAGTAGGTCGCGCTCTTTGCGGATACGTGTCCAGTCTAGAGTGGCCTTCTTTCCAGAATGCACTTGGCGTGTGCTTGGCAAAAAGGAAGCAAGGCCTTCTTTTTTGCAAAAAAGAAGCAAAAAACTTTTGCTTACCCCGACGTTGTCGCGCTTCGGCGTCTGTGGAAGCATTTGGCTTGTGCAAATGCGGCGAGAAAACGCTTTTGCTGCTCTCGCAGATAAGAAGGCTTTGTTTGCTTACCGTCCCGCTTGCAGGGCCGCGAGCGTGAGACGCACACGCGGCTGGTAGCTGTTTGCCGTGCCCGTCATCGAGTCCACGGCCCAACCCGTGCCGCCCCACAGCACGGCGCTGGCGACGGCGCCAGACGACACATCCGCACCGTTCACTGAAGAGGCCTGCTGGTAGCCTGGCTTGTCACACAGGAACACGATGTCTAGCGGGCTCTTGCGCAGAACGATGGTAGCCGGGGTCTGGGCGATCTCCGCTATCTTGGCGCCGGAGCGCAGCACCAGGCAGTGCGCACCAGGCGGCGTGGTCTCAACGGCGATCGGCTGCTCGCGCGAGCCCAGTAGCGACGCGCAACCAGGCAGCACCAGCAGGGCCGTAAGGCCGCAGAGCGTTCGCATGCCGGGCGTCAGGCGACCGGGACGGAGACGACCTGCTTGGCCATTTCACGCACGGCGTCCGACAGGCCCGACTCCGACGACAGCGGGTGTGCGGCCGAGGCGCCGTCGGCCTCGAACGTCTTGATGACCGTGTTCGTGGCCGTCTGCGTGACGGTGACCTCTCCGCCCACCCGGTTGCGTCCCGCCAGCGCACCGACGAGCAACCGTTCACCGACCGAGACCTTCGAATACTTCGTAATGTCGACCTTCATGATCAGGTCCGTCGGCTCGTTGTCCAGCACCACCTTGGAATACTGCCCCGTGGCGCTCAGCTGGCTGAAGATTGCCGAGCGTATGTCGAGCAACTGATCGGTGCTGTCCGGAGCCACCGCGTTCACCACCAGCCGTAACGATGGGTTGGCCGGAAGATTGGTGGCAGGAGCGGACGATTGCAGCGTCATCTGTCCTTCGGCACTGCAGCCGGCCAGGAAGACAGCCATCAGAAGACCCGCGGTAATCCCGGAACAGCGCATGGTAAGCCACCCTAGTTGCGGATCAGAACCTAGCCGGAACTATACTGTTGCGCAACAGCCGTTGCGGTGTGGTTTGGCAGAGGCAAGCAGCGCAAGTTGTGCAAATGCGCGTCCTCGCAAAGCCGGCGCTCGCTTTGATGCAGGCGGAGGAGCAGAAGTTTTCAAGAAAGAAGGCTTGCTTACTTCCTTTCCCGCTCCAACAACGCCTGTTTCCGCGCCAGCCCCCACCGATACCCCGCCAGCGTTCCGTCGGACGCAACCACGCGGTGGCACGGCACGGCCACGGCCAGCTTGTTCGCCGCACACGCGCCAGCCACCGCGCGCACCGCCGCCGGGCTGCCGAGCCGCGCCGCCACCTGGGCGTAGCTCAACGTCTTGCCGGCCGGGATGGCGCGCAGCACCTCCCAGACGCGCTGCTGAAAAGCGGTGCCCCTGATGTCCAACGGCAGCGCGTGCGCCGCTTCGGGACGGTCCACGGCCGCCACGACGTGACCGACCGTGTCGGCAAACCCAGGCTCCGCCGCCGCTACGCCTGCCGCCGGGAAACGCGCTCTCAAATCGGCCAACAGCACCGCCGCATCGTCGCCCAGCAGGATGGCGCATATGCCCCGGCCCGAGCCCGCCACCAGCACCAGCCCGAGCGCCGAGTGCCCGAACGCGTAGCCGATGGTCTCACCGCGTCCGCCGGCGCGGAATGCGCCTGGGGTCATGCCGAGCATCGCGGGCGCCGCCTCGTAGAACCGGCCGGTAGAGTTGAAACCGCCATCATACAGCGCCTGCGTCACGCTGGCACCGGCCGCGAGGTGCTGCCGCACCTGGGCCGCCCGGTGCGCCCGCGCGTAGGAGGCGGGCGTGACGCCGGCCACACGGCGGAACAGCCGGTGGAAATTCTGCGCGGTCAGCCCTGCCTGGGTCGCCAGCCCGGCCAGGCTCGGCGCCTCCTCCGCCGCCTCGATGGTCCGGCAGGCCGCCGCCACCAGCGCCGCCTCCCGCTCGCCGCGAGGCGGCAAATCGGGCCGGCAGCGCTTGCACGGGCGGAAACCCGCGTGCTCGGCCGCTTCACGGCTTGTGTGGAACGCCATGTTCGCCCGCAATGCCGGCCGCGCCTTGCAGGACGGGCTGCAATACACCCCGGTGGTGGCGACCGAGTAGTAGAACTGGCCGTCCTGCCGCGCGTCGCGCTCGCGCACGGCTTGCAGGCAGGTGTCGGCGTCTAGGATTTTTGCGAGCATTGTTGCCCTCCAAGGGAAGTAAGGAAGGCCTTCTTTTTTGAAAAAAAGAAGCAAAAAACTTTTATCTCCCGCATCCGCACCAGCCGGGTGCAGCAGGACACAACCGACCTGTTTCAGCGTCGGAGTAGCAAAAGTTTTTTGCTTCTTTTTTTCAAAAAAGAAGGCCTTCCTTGCTTGCCTGCACCCAAGCGCGTTCGCACTCCGCCTCCAGCCCCGCTATTCACGCTGGCATGCGCGCGCCCGCCAAGATCAACCTCACCCTGCACGTCACCGGCCGCCGCCCGGACGGCTACCACCTGCTAGACAGCGTGGTCGCCTTTGCCGGCGCGCATGACATCGTGACCGCCGTGCCCGCGGATGCCCTCTCGCTCACCGTCGCAGGGCCGTTCGCCCAGGCCCTGTCGCACGACCCGGACAACCTTGTGCTGCGCGCCGCCCGCGCTTTGGCGGAAGCTGCCGGCATCGCCCCGCGCGCTGCGCTGCACTTGGAGAAGAACCTGCCGGTGGCGTCCGGCATAGGTGGCGGCTCGGCGGATGCGGCGGCCACGCTGCGCGCGCTGTCCCGCCTGTGGAACCTGGCGCTTCCGGCCGAGGCGATGCACGCGATCGCCGCACGTCTTGGCGCCGACGTGCCTGTTTGCCTTGCCAGCCGGCCGTGCCGCATGTCCGGCATAGGCGAGATCCTGGCACCCGCGCCGACGCTGCCGGAATGTGGCCTCCTGCTCGCCAATCCCGGCATCGCGCTGGCCACGCAGGCCGTCTTCCGCGCTCGTGGCGGCGCGTTCTCCGCAGCGCTCCCGCTGCCGGAAGCCTGGCCGGACGCCGCGTCCCTGGCCAGCGACCTCGCCCAGGGCGGTAACGACCTCCAGGCGCCGGCAATCGCGCTCTGCCCCGCTATAGGCGTGTTGCTGGCCGTGTTGGCGTCCTACCCTGGCGCCATGCTGGCGCGCATGAGCGGCTCCGGCGCAACCTGTTTCGCCCTGTTCGCCACCCCTGGCGAGGCCAGCGGCGCCGCGGCCGCTTTGGCGCAGGCCGGGCGCTGGTGCTGGGGCGGCCCACTTTACGATGGTGGCGCCAACACCTTATAGCGGGGGCGCGGATGGGGCGTCGCCAAGCGGTAAGGCAGCGGATTTTGATTCCGCCATGCGGAGGTTCGAATCCTCCCGCCCCAGCCAGCACCGTCCTAAGTCTCTGCGTTCGTTCGTGTTCTGGCATAAGCCGGGGCACATGTGCGGCGGTGATGCACCCACCTGGTAAACAGGAGTGTAGCATATGATGGCCGGCCAGCATCTCCTCCGTCGCGGCGCCTTCTATTATTGGCGAAAGCGCTTGACGGGGACGGACGACCGCCTGCCCGTTTTCCAGATGAGCCTGCACACTGCGAGCAAGGGGCAGGCTCGGCGTTTTGGCATGGAGTTGAGCTGGGTGAGCGAGAGACTGGCAATCGATCTGAGCAGCGGCCGGCTCACGCTGGACCAGGTCAAGGAGATCCTGCGCGAGACGGCACGCAACCAGGCGCTCTGCCTGGAGAACGGCGCGTTGCTCGGCCGAACCGCCATGGTAGGCGGCGCGACAAAGGGCGTCTGGGGAGAGACCGTAACCGCGCCGCCTAGCGGGTTCTGGCCGAATAAGGCAGGGCGGCGAAAGCGCCCATCGATCCGGATACGATCGCGGCCTTGGGGCTCGATTAATCCGAGGCCGGACTTCTCGACCGGCTCCTCTACGCGTTCCGCGCGGAGAAGATCGTCCCGCCGGCTGATGCAACCCTGGACTACCTGATCAAACGGCACGCGTCCGGCATCGAGGTGAACGCCCTGACCCTGGCTCAAACGGAGCACGCCTTCTATCGCGGTATGGCGGTCGCCTACCTGAACACGCAGCCGTGTTGGGGCTGCACGGTTGAAGACGACATTGGTCTGGCGTTCGGAGAGACAACGCCCGCCGGCCCGGTCGCCTTCACGGCAGGACACGAGGCTGCCCTGCCCACACCATCGGCGGCGAGCGCGCAGCCTGGCTGCGCGTCGCAACCCGCGACCCCCGTAGAACGAGCGGCAGGCGAACCCGGGTCGCCCATTGCGAATGAGCCAACCATCGGCGCGCTGGGGGAGCGCTTCGGCAACATGAAATCCAGCTCGGCGAGTGGTCCCAGAAGACCGCGCGTCAGGCCGCCCAGTCGGCGATCCTGCTGGTGAAGGCCATCGGGCACGACCGCTTCAGCCGCCTCACCCAGGCAGACATGGGCAGATACGTCGATGTCCTGCTGGCGATACCGAAAACATACGGAAAGTCGCCGCGGGATGCGGAACGCAGCGTCGAAGAGCTTTTGGGACGCGGCGCGCGTCTGCCGCCGGACGAGCGGGGCCTCAGCGGCGCGACCATCAACCGGCACCTGACGCAACTGGGGGAATCGCTGGCGCACGCCATCTCCCGTGGCCACAATCCTCAAGCCGCGATTTCGCTGACGAGTATGCGGGCTCGGAAAAAGACGCGCGACCGTGACGACCGCGACGCGTTCACGCCGGACGATTTAGTCTCGATTTTCCGCCAGCCCGTTTGGGCCGGTTGCGAGGGCGAGCCCAGGCGCTGGGCCGCCGGCAATTACGTAGTCCATGACGGTCTCTATTGGCTCCTCTCATCGCGCATTACAGTATGACGCGGCGCGAAGAGGTATCCGGCCTGATGATCGCGGATATCGTGCTGGACGCGGATGTGCCGATTTCGACCTGCGGCCGAACAAACAACGTTCCCTAAGGAACCCGCAGTCGAAGCAGCGGGTGCCGATCCACCCGGAACTGCTGCATCTCGGGCTGGCCAAGTACATCCTGGCCGTCGACGCGCTCGGCTACGATCTGCTGTTCCCTGACCTCCTTCCGGCGACGGAAGGGACCGCTTGCTTGGCGACCAGCTTCACGATGACTGGTCGAAGGGCCTGAAAGCGGCCGTCGCGGACGCGGACAGCACCAACAAGACGTTTCATTCCTTCCGCCATTCGGATGACGACGCGTTGACGTTACCGAGGTCATGCTGGAGTGGCGCCAGGACATTCTCGGGCATGGCGGCGCCAGCGAAGCGGAGGAGCGCTACCGCAGCGACACCCGGCTTCCCCGCAAGCTCGAAGCGCTTCAGAAACTGCCTGTCGTCACGGCAGAACTGACGAACCAGCCGATCCGCCTGCAAACCATGATTGCAACGAAACGGGGGCGCAGACCGCGTCTGCGCAGGCCTACGCCGCAGGCCGGCGAGGTGACTCGCTCGGGCAGGTCGGATAAGTCGACCCCTCTCATCCGCCTTAAGCGATAGTCGCGCGGCCGGAGTCGTATATAACGGCTGGCGGCGCGTCATCATCCGCAAGGCCTCTTGTACAGGGTCTTGCGTCAAAAGGAGGGGTTCCTCCCGCAATGAGAACTGCCACCGAGCCCGCCAGGAAATGCAAAAAGCCCCGCGCTTCGAGGCACGAACTAACTGTCGCCGCCAAGCACAGGGAAACCGAAAGTATTTACGCCGGCGCACCGGAGATCTTGCACCCACCACCCGTATTTTCTCGAGTGTGAGCGGCGTCGGGCGCCCCGGCTTCCGGCAGCGCCCGGGGCACCCGATAGATAAGGACGTCGTTCCGACATCTTCCAGCCGTTCCCGAACTTTGACAAAGCGGACGCATCTTTGAAGCCGGGACATAGGAACTTTAGAACGACCTGAGGTCCTGTATGCATGGAATTCTAAAGCTCGCAAGAGAAAGTAGGTGATGAGTGCGCAAATTAATTTCTTTGCAGGTTGGCTGATTAGCGAGACTTTTGTGCGGCCCACACGGAGACGAGTGACATGACCGGTTTGATAGCCCCTGCGGCCACCACCTTCGTTGCGAAAGGCACGCTCTATCCTTCAAAAGTGTATCCAGCTTACACTTCCCTGCTTGATTGCCGCGATCAGCCAACCATCACGCGCGACTTCGCGCGTTCGGTTCATCGAGGAAAAGTGGATCCGGACGTGTGCAAGTTCGAACGCGAGAAACTCACGAAGGCATTCCCGAGCCTGACATACGAGACGTGCTGGAGCGCGGTCGGAAATCTTGAACCTAATTACGTCACTTTCCTTAAAATGCAGGATGGCGAGCTGCGTTATGGACTTCTTGTTACGCCGGAACCCCGACATCACGTAGCCGTGCGGCGCGTCTATTTCGGTGGTGTGGAACGGCCAGCCCGCTTTGCGCTATCACGGGTTCTCTTCCAGATCGGGGACAGCCGGCCATCGGTCGACTGGGACGCGATAGCGGCAGGGAATATCCAGCCAGACCCGGCGGCCGACGAACGAGCTCGCACTTATGTCCTTGGGATGGCTCGCTACGAGTTGCGAGGCAGTTCCTACGATCTGGACGGGCAGGACAAAATTGCCCGAAAGTGCTGTCGCGACCTGGTCGAAGCGGCTCTTGCGCTGTCGCCTGTCGGCATAGGTACGACGGTTTCGCTGTAAGTCGTTTCGACTCAGGCACACCAGCCCTATGCCGCTCAGTCGAGCGCATGGGGCTGGCGATTGGTGTCGCGAAGGAAGCGACGAGCAGTGTCGCTGGTCGGCGGCCACGGCGTTCACCGGCCGCTTCCCGTCACCTGCTCGTATCCGGCCAGAGACCGAGGATCGCCACAAAGGGACACGCGGCCCGGGTCCTCGCCCACGACTGCGATCCGGCGCTGGCCGAAGTTGATCTGCAGCTGGCGGCCCGGCGGCGTTTCGACCTGCACGGTCGCCAGCGCCTCCGCCGTGAACTCGCGCTGCAGGTGCGACACCGACCGCTCCCCCGTTCGCAGGCTCACCACGATGCCAAGCTCGGACGCCAGCTCCTGACGCACCACGTCCGCGTTGCCGCGGTGACGCCGTAGCCGCTCAGATCCAAGCAGCCTGTCCCGCCAGCTGGCCGGGCCGGATCGAACCCCGCCAGGGCGACCAGGCCCCAGCTGCCAGATACCGCTGCACCGTCTCGCGATCGCACTCAACCTCGGCCGCGATCCGACGCGTGCCCCAGCCCAGCTCGTACAGCCGCTACATCGTCGACACATCGTCCGGCGTCCTCATCACCTGTCTCCGCCCGTCTCCGTCGTGCGGAAAGACGCCCAATCGAACGATCGTCCTGCCTCGCAGGGTGGCTGGGTTCCTGATGCCGCCGGTGGACGCATTGCGTCACGTTGATTGCTACCGGCCGATGTCGTTGAGCTCAGGTGATTTCTACCGGCGGACGCGGGCTCGGGAAGCAACAGGATGGCACGGCGGATCAGCATGGCGGGACGTACTGAGCTTCTGGAGGCGGTGAGCATGCGTTACGGGGGTGCGACGCCGTGGAGCGGTCGCGCATCCTGGACGAGTTTGCGGCGGTGACGGGCTACCATCGCAAACATGCGATCCGGTTGCTGAACGGTTGGGGCGACCGGGAGAAGATGAGCAGCCTGGAGCCGACCGGCCGGATCGGTCTGGATCCCGACGCTGTCGCTATGGTCCCGAGGTGCGTTGTGCTGCTTCATCTCTGGAGGTTGGGATGTTGCTGGCCGGGTTTGTTCGAAGCGGCTACAGCCCATGAACGCTGTGCTGCTGCCGGCGCTGGAGCGGCATGGCCGGGTGGTGTTGGACAAGGCAACCAGGGCAAAGCTGCTGCAAGTGAGTGCTGCCACGATCAATCGCTTGCTCGGCGGGATGCGCCTCGTAGCAGGAAGTGGGCGCCCCCGCCCGGCAGGGTTTGGCTCGGCGGTGCGGCGCAGCGTGCGATCGAACGTTCAATGATCGGAGCAATCCCGCCTCGCGCTGGGTCGCGGTGGACTTCGTGGCGCATGGCGCCACGACGGTGTCTGGAGCGTTTGTGCAGACGATGGTGCTGACGGACGTGGCAACCCGGTAGACGGAGTGCATTCCGATCATGGCGCGTAAGGCTGAGATGGTCGTCTTTGGAATGAGACGTGCGCGGAGCTGTTTTCATTTCCGCTACACGGTGTGGATTTCGACAACGACAGCTTGTTCAAGAACGATCTGGTGGTGGGCTTGTGCCGGACGGAGGGGCTTGAGGTGACGCGCTCGCGGACCTACCGCAAGAACGACCAAGCCTGGGTAGAGCAGAAGAACGGCGCGATCGTCCGACGCTTGGTGGGCTATGGTCGGTTCGAGGGTGTGCTGGCGGGGGGGGAAGACCCTTGGGCGGCTGTATGGATCGGCGCGCCTGCACGGCAACCTGTTTCAGCCATCGTTCAAGCTGCGATAGGGTGCCCGGATGATCAAGCTATATCATGCGCCGGAGCCTCCCGTGATATGTGCGCTGGCGCACGCCGCGGTGTCGGACGCCGACAAGATGCATTTGCGCGCTGAGCTAACAGGGGCCGATCCTGTCCTGCTGTTAGCTGGCATCCGGGCATCGCAGGTGGAGCTAGGCAAGCGGGTGGACGAGCGCGGTTGGGCGTCCAGTCGTGCGGAGACATCGGCGCCGCTGTGTCCGGGTCAAACCCGATCGTGCGGCCGTTGCTTTTGGATACGGTGTGCGATCAGCTGCTGGCATGGCTGGAGAAACAACCGGCGTTGACGGCCGTGGCTGCAACGGAGCGTCTGCAGGCGCTGCACCCGGACCGGTTCACGGCGGATCACCTGCGCACGATGCAACGATTCACGAAAGTGAGACGGCTGACGATGGCGCGGGAGGTTCTGCTGGGTTCATGGCCGCCATTAGTAGCTCTGACGCCCGATGTCTCTGATGCTGAAAAGGGTCTGCAGGTCGAAAGTGACAAGAAATGTTTCAGTAACATTCCGTAATGAGGCAACACGCTGGATGGGTCCCTGATGTCGCTTGATATGGCGGGAGCGGGGAAGAAGCGACAACGGCCAGTGTTTCACTGCGACGCCGTCGCAGGGCCATGTCGATTTGGCTAGCACCTCAGCCGCAAGATTTAGCTTGACGACCACTAACGTCGACGAGACCCTAAACCGAACGTCGCAGCCGAACCCCCGCACGACAGCAAAAAGTGGAGCAAGCATGAGCGAGAACGTCGAGAACGACGGCAGCGGGAGCGCGTTGGGCGAGCTGGCGGAGCTCAGGCGGGCAGAGGCATCGGGCAAGCCCGTCGGCACTCTCCTAGACGGTGTCCCCAAGAGATAGGGTGTTCAAGGCAAATCGGCCTTCCAGTTCCCGTATCACCGCGCGCACGCTTGCTCGCTCGCCACGGGCGGTGAGCGCCTCGGCTGCAAGAGCCACCGTATCCCGCTTCACCAATGCGTCGTCGGCCAGATCGTATCCCGAGCCGTGGTGTAGGAACGGCGCTGCTGAGCAGGGTTGGCTGCTCGATCAGGCTGCCAATGCCGGCAGGCTGACGTTGAGATCATCGCTGAGTGGCGCGATGGTTTCCAGCGTCATGTAGCGGGCGCGCTGAACGGCCCACTCGTCATTTTGCTCCAGCAGGATCGCGCCGATCAGCCTGATGACGGCGGCTTCGTTAGGAAAGATGCCGACGACATCGCTGCGCCGTTTGATCTCGCCGTTCGATCGCTCGATGGGATTGGTGGAGTGTATCTTGGCCCGATGTTGGGCGGGGAAGCCCATGTAGGCCAGCACGTCCTCTTCGTTATTGTCGAGCAGGGCTGCGAGTTTTGGCACACGGGGGCGCATCTGGTCGGCAACCTCGCGCCACTGTTTACGGCGGCGGCTGCGTCATCCTGGGCGAACGCGGTGCCGACCCAGGCTGACACGATGCGGCGCTGTGTTTTGCCTGCGTAGGCCATGGCGTTACGCATGAAGTGCACGCGGCGTCGCTGCCAGGTGGCGCTGAGGATCTTGGTGATGGCAGCTTTCAGTCCCTCATGCGCGTCGGAGATCACCAGCTTGGTGTCGCGCAGGCCGCGCCGGGCCAAGCTGCGCAGGAACTCTACCCAGAAGGGTTCTTCCTCGCTGTGGCCTGTCGTCATGCCCAGCACTTCGCGTCGGCCGTCGGTGTTGACGCCGACAGCCACGATCACGGCTACGGAGACGATCTGGTGGTCGCGTCTGACTTTGACGTAGGTGGCATCCAGCCAGACATAAGGCCAATCGCCTTCGATCGGAGGCGTGCACGCGCTCATCGATCTCGCCGCACATGCGCGAGACCTGGCTTTTGCTGATGCCCACCATGCCGAGAGCCTTGACCAAGTCACCGACGGAGCGGGTGGAGACGCCTTGGATGTAGGCTTCCTGGATCACCGCTGTTAGCGCCTTCTCGGCCATGCGCCGCGGCTCCAGGAAGGTAGGAAAGTAGCTGCCGTGCCGTAGCTTGGGAATGCGCAACTCGACCGTGCCAGCCCGTGTCTGCCAGTCGCGGTCGCGATAGCCGTTGCGCTGGTTGGTTCGCCCAGAGCTACGCTCGCCCGGCGCCGCGCCGCATAGCGTCTCAGTCTCCAGCGCCATCAGGCGTTCCGCGGCAAAGCCGATCATCTCGCGCAGGAAAGTCGCGTCAGAGCCCTTCTCCAGCAGCTCGCGAAGGGCGATCTTGTCGTCGGTCATCGTGGTGGTCCTCGGGCTAGAGTTGCGTGTTGCAACCCGACCCTACCCAGCACCGCCGCGGTGATCACCGCCGTGGATAAGTAGCCCGCCTGCGCCAGACTCTTGGCGGTCGCTCCGGCGGGCTACTTACCTACAGCTCCTACACCACCCGCTGGGACACGACCAGTTCAAGTCGCTGTTGCGCGCCCAAGCCCTGCGCACGATGGACGAGCTATGGAGCGCTCTCGGGCACATCAGCAACGCGTTAAGCCAAGCCGAGTGCGCAAACTACTTCCGCCACGCCGGCTATCGCCAGTCAGCGTGAAAACGCTCTAGCGTCTCGTTGCCTGATCATCGAGATCCACGCTGCCAATCAAAAAGGAGCCTTTATGCCGTTGACCACCCTCGATCCGCAGACGGCGTTGATCGTTGTCGACCTGCAGCAGAGCCTGCGCGACGCGATGCCAGCGGCAGCGTTCGAGGCGGTCGTGAAGCGGAGCCGCGAGCTGGCGGAAGCGTTCCGAGCGCGCGGCCTACTGGTGCTGCGCGTCACAACGGGCGCCTGCAAGCGGAGTAGGCTCACGCTGTCGCGTGCTGTGCCAGGAATGGCAGGATGGCTTGTGTTACCCGGTCCGGCTGCTCGGGGAACAGCGCGTGGGACGCGTCTTCGATCCGCACGGACGTGACCCGATCGCCGAACGCGTCGCTCAGCTCTCGCCAGTAGGCCTGCGGCTTGAAGGGATCCAGCGTGCCGAACACCTCCAGCATTGCGGCCCTACCGCAAGCCCAATAGGCAGAGAGCGGCACGGCCTGCGCCGCCGCGTGCTGCATCCTTAGACTAGAAGGTGTGATGCCGGTTTTGACGTACCGGTTCAGCGTGTCGCGCCATCTCAGTTGCTCGACGCTGATGCTGCGTTCCGGCCGCAACAAGTCGCTGGCCTGTCAATCGCCGCGCAAAAGGGGCTCTGACTTACTCTCGGTGCAATTTCTTCATGGTTGTGCCACTAACCGTGCGCGCAGCAGGTCAAGCTTCGCGCGCCCATACATCTGGCGTTTGACCAACTTCAGCTTGGTGATCTGCCCCTCGGTTTGACCGTTGGACCATGGTTCGGTCAGGGCGGCTCTCACCGCGCCGAAGTCGGCTCTGATGCCCTTGGCAAACGATGCAAATAGACTTGCGCCCGCCCCCGTCAGCCAGGGCGTCAGCGCGTCGGCGTCGCCCGCGCGCAGCATGCGATGGAAACGTTCGATAAGGTCGCGCGCTGCCCCGAGAGCGGGCACGCCGGTTTCGATCGCGGCCACCATGACCAGGTCCGCTTTGGGCAAGTTGTCACGCCGCATCGTCAGCAGACGGCTCAGCACCTTCCGGGTGGCGTCGTCCGGAACAGCGTCAGCCCGGCCCTCTCATTGCGTCAACGCCGATTCACCCACTCTGCCACCACTCGAACGCCCCCACACTGAAATTGGCAGCACGAAGTCGGCGCCACAGTTCGGCGCCATTGCGGCATTCGCTGTCCCACTCGGCCCCGAGCCTGACGAGGTGCGGCTCCAGAACGTTGCCTCGGCACCGGAACACGTCGCCATCGCCACCACTCAACACGCTGCGCACCAGCTTGCGGCTGCGGCCCGTCTGACGCGTGATCTTCTTGATCGACATGCCCGGTGCGGCCTTGATGGTTCGGCTATTCTCCTGACGCAGCAGGAAGTCGTCGTATTGGCTGCGTTCGGCACAGGTCAGCAGCGCCGGGTCGATCACCGTGGCGTGGAGCATTTCTCGGATGGACCGGATTGAGCGCCTGACAGCGTCTAGGAAGGCGGCGCTGGCGTTCTCCATCAGGTGCCAGCGGTCGGCGACTTGCATCGCTTGCGGCGCAGCCCTGGTTGCGGCTTGACCATAGCAGCCGCCCTGGTCACGCGAGACCACGGTGATCTCCGGGTGAACACCGAACCACGCTTCGATCGTCGCTGGCTCCTGATCGGGCAGCAGATCCACGATGCGGCGCCGTTCAAGGTCGCACACCAGCGTGCCGCAGCGTTGGCCGCGTTTCCAGGCGAAGTCGTCGATCCCGATGACGGTGACAGGACGAGCGCCGGTCAGCGGCGCACGGCGGCGGACGACGCGCAGCAACGTGTCCCGACTCACCGGCAGCATGAGGCGGCGAGCCAGACTGGCCGCAGGGCGCCCACCCAGGGCGATCCCAAGATGGTAGACGATGCCTCGAGCCGCAAGGTGCGGCGGGCGGCACGTGCGGCGATCTCTGCCAACGGTTTTCCGAAGATCGCGCGTGGACAGCTGGCGTTGCCACAGCGGAACCGGCGCGCCCTGACGTGCAGATGCACGGCTCGACCATGCGAGGGGACATCCATCAGGCGCCGGTCGTAGCGGCTATGGACCTGTTCTGATTTTCTGCCGCATTCAGGGCAGACCGCCTCCAAGCTGGCGGGATGAGCGACGATCAGAAGCCAGTCAGCCTCTACGGTGGCGGCATCAATCGCCAGACCAGCAGGCGACACTGCCTGAAATGACGTGCGTCGCACACGCCCCCCCTCCAGCCATGCAGCTGCGCCTAGCCGCGTGCACCGAGTTTGAGTCAGAGCCGATTTTCCACGCTGTTCCACAGCTCTATTAGGCCTGCACCATCGAAGGGGTCTTCGCCCGCCGCCTGGGTTCCTGGACGCCCGGCGCTCCATCATCAGGCGGTATGTGACCGCCTTCCCCAGCGTCTCGGCTGTCGGCGCGTTTGTCCGCCCGGCCGTCCAGGTCCGTAGCGAGCTGGGCCGACATGCCGATCCAACGCCAGATCAGGGCGATCAAGTTCACATTCGTCTGCGTGAGGTCGTCCCTGGAGACATCGGCAGGCGGCTCAGTGAGTCCGTCTTCGGCCGACGGCGCGCTGTTGTCGGCCCGCATCCGTCGAAGTCCCCCGGACGGTTAGAACGCTTGGAGCCGTGTTGACGGATCTTCCCTGGCCACCCCTCATCAGCGTCGGGGCGACATGTCGCAGGGTTCCGTTACTCATATCGGCGGCGGCGGCGAACGTATCGCCACGGTCCCGGGCGGTCAGGCAGCAAGGCGGCCTTCTCAGAAGCGGTCGAGATCAGGCCCGCGCCTGCGTCCAGCCCACCCGCTGGCGCGATGACCGTATTTCGTTCCCTCCAACCGGCGTATCCAAATCCTTGCTGTAATCCTCGCCCCGGCGCCGCAGACATGCCCCTACCCGGGCATGACTCCTTGGACAAGGCGAGCGGCGCCGGGAGCGGGCCGTCCAGGTAATCACCGGCTACCTCTCTGCGACCCCTGCCGGTGGGCCGCGGTGGTCAGAATTGTCTGGTTCCGCCCTCGGTGACGAAACCGGAGGCGCTGGAACTGGGTCTACACGCCCGAAAACGGGTCGGTCCGGGTCCTCAGTCCTGCCAGAAGGCCACGGCTGCACCCTCAACAAGCTGACCGGCTCGTGTCATTGCGATGTCCGTGTAGCTCCGCGTCCGCGCATCGGACAGGGTCAAGAACACAGTCGCTCTGGCCCAGTCGGCGAACAGCTCGCCCCGGCGGCAGCCAGAACCAGCCAACGAGGTAGTCTCCGACTCAATCAGCGCCACTACGTCTTTCACGCTCCAGAGCCTTTCGCTGGTGCCCGCCGCCATCGCCCGCCACAGAAGCCGACAGATTTGATGGCCGTGGTTGCAAGCTTCGTCCAGTGCAGATGACCCAGGCCAAGTAAGGGAAATGCTGACGACGCCAAACGTTTGATCCGCTAACATTTCCATAATCGCGCACAATGCTGGGGAATATGTCGGCGTTGGACCATTATAGATCGGGAGTTCCTGCCACTCGTCCGACATGTCGCCAGCGGAGCAGGGGTTCTCGAGCTGCGCCGATTTTGGTCTTGCTGACCGTGTCGATGATCCTGGTGCCGGCGGAAGCCTCACTCTTTATCGGGACTATCAGGCTGCCAGTCGCGCGCCTGATGTTGCTTGTTGCTACACCCCTGGCGATCGCGAAGTATGCCGCCAACTCGGGCAAGCCAGAGTTCCGCTTTGTTTGGTCCGATCTCCTTGTGCCGATCACTGCTCTATGGATGGTCGCGTCAGTTTGCATGACCGACGGTGCGGAGCGGGGTTTTGTGGGCGGCGGGTCGATCGCTCTTGACCTGCTTGGATGTTATTTTACGGCACGGGTATTCCTTCGCGCAGAGAGCGATGCCATTTCGCTCGCACGAACAATCGTCTTTTCTACGGCACTGGGCGGGATATTGGCGATTCCGGACATTTTCAGCGGCAGTTACGTCATACACACGGCGGTCGGTTCTCTGACCGGATATCAAATAGAGAACGTGTATGACATTCGTAACGGACATTTTCGCGCCGCAGGGGTGCTGGAACATCCTATACTCCTTGGCACCTCATGCGCCTTCGGTCTTCTCCTGTGTTGCCAGATCGAGCGCGGAGCTGCTCGTCTGATCCTGTCCTTCCTCCAACTCGTAGGCTTGGCGGCCGCGGTTTCCTCCGCTCCGCTGCTTGGCTGCGGAATCGGCATGGGATGCCTCATGTACCGACGCCTAACCCCATCCGCGGATTGGCGCTGGAAGGCTCTGCTGGGTTTAGCCGCTACGTGCTTTGCGCTGGTTCTGGTGTTCGTACCGGACCCACTCGGAGCCATCATACGTCACGCAACTTTCGACCCTCAAACTGGCAACTACCGTATCCAGGAGTGGATCTACGCCGGGCAAGACGTGATGGCCTCGCCCTGGATCGGCATAGGGCTGACCGAAATGTGGCTTCGCCCCGACTGGATGCCGACGAGTATAGACTCTGTTTGGCTGCGGTCAGCGATGCAGTTTGGCATTCCTGGGTCGATCCTGCTCGCAGCCTGCATCATCGGTGCATGCTCGCGAGGGACAGATTACAGCCGGGCAAATCTTTCGGCGGCTGGGAAGCGCCTCGGCGTCTGCCTCAGTATCATACTTAGCCTGTATGTCGTGCTTGGCTTCACGGTTCATTTCTGGGGCGCGACCTGGATGCTTTTGGGCACCTTCATGGGCATGCGCGCTCATCTTGGAGCCCTTGCGACCAGACCTGCCCAGCGTCGCAATCCTGAGACCAGGCGCCCAGCCGGCCCACCCCGACCGGGACAGCAGAGGCGCCAGTCGTAGCGCGCCTGGCGGGCGGACCCGAACCGGATGTGCTAACCGCTCTAAAAGGCTTTGTACACTATATCAGGCGGCGCCGACTGCAGCAGAGTGAACGTGACAGCTGTTGTAAATGCCAGCGCGGTTACCGTTGCCGTTCGAAAGTATCTCGAGCGGAGCAGCTGAGCCCCCCAACGGCCTCGATCCGACATCGGATTGCTCAGTGACTCCAGTATGGCAAGCACCGCCGTGGCTAAGGCCAAAATAACAATCCAAATACCAACAACTAATGTTGAACCCGAGTCGTTGTACAATGAAAGTATGTCGGCCGATGTAGACCAGAACCAAAGCAAGGTGAATGCAAACCAGGAAAAGTTCATCCCCCTGCTGCAAGCACGATAAATCGGATTGCTTGCCAAGCTGCGATACCCGGCGCGGCCGAGACGCCTCTGCATCGCGACCTGCCACAGCTTGTTGGATGCGACACCTCCACCTGTTAACAACCCAAATATAATAAACGAGGCTGTCTGGCCGTGCCAAACTCCCACCAAAAAAAACGTCACGAAGAAGGCCCCGACCGACACGTAGGGTATTAGCCCCGGCGCAGTCACTTTTGACATGCCTACCAGCGTGAGAGGGTTGAAAACGTAAGTCTTCAACCAGCCGGAGAGCGTCATGTGCCACCTGTTCCAAAAGGTGAGCACGTTCTCGGCAAGGAAAGGTCTGTCGAAGTTCTCCGGCAAGACCATCCCGAAAAACGACGCAGCGCCTATCACTACGTCCACATAACCGGAAAAATTGAAATACAGATAGAGCGGGTACAGGCCTATGATTTTCACGCCTGACGCCAGAGCCATCCAGCTAGACTCCGAGGGAAGTACGGCCATCTCCTGATGCTGCCAGAAGATGAGCAGGGCCGATACGACCTCTACTTTGAACGTACCTACCAGGATGCGCTCCAGCGCCTTTCCAGCCAGGATGAGGTCGAGCGGGGTAGGCTGCTGCTCGGTCATTTCATAATCGCGGTACCGTTGTATCGGTCCAGAGACGAGTGTCGGGAAGTTCAGGACGTAATTCAGGTACGAGAGCAGGCCAACAGGCCGCTCCAACGAGTTCTGATATCGGTCTATGAGAACGTGCAACACGCGAAAGAAGATGTAGGAGAGACCGACGGCCACGTATGGAAACGGCAGAAAGAGCTGCGGCGGAATGAACGTGTAGTGCTTCAGCCATGCGAAGGCGAGGATCGTCACTGTAATCAGCGCCGGAAGGGCAAAAAGGCGGGCAACGAGAACCCGTTGAGCGGCGAAGCCGAGCAGCACGAACACCCCAAGCGGGAGTAAGCTCCGGAAATCCCCTGCAAAACTGGCGAGCAAGATGCAGTTTGCCACGAGCATGATCATCCGCCGCCACCGGAGCGAACCCGCAAGCTGGAACAGAACCGCAAAGACAGCCACGTAGAGGAAGAATAGCGGGGACGGGATGGTCATTTGCTTGAAGCCGTCTGGCGAGACGCGGCGGTGGAGCACGCGTAAAACGGTTCACCCTTGGTCAGGTAGTGAGCGCGGATTGCCTCCTCCACGACTCGCTGACCTGTTCCTGTGGGGTGTCCGTCGACAGGATAGTAGAGCAGCTGCGGAGCCGGGTATGAGGCAAGGGCTTTGGATGTATCCACAAAGTCGATGCCCTGTGCCGTAGCGATGGCGCCCAATGCTTTCGACAGCGCCCAAGGATCAACGCTGCCGCCCGGAGCGGCATGGGCTACAGCTCGCCGCTCAATCGTCAGCTGCCCCTGCTGCGGCACGAAAACCAGCGTGAGCGGAACACCGGCTTCATGCGCCAAGCTTGCGAGCTGGCCCACCAGCAGGCTGAAGCGGCGAAGCCGCTCGATCCAAGCCGGCGTGAAAGGCTGACGAAGGAAATCGGCCTTGTCGCCGTAGCGGAGGAACAGGGACAGGTAGGTCGACGCGTCATTGAACATGACCGATTGCGCTAGCGTCAGGGCCCTGCTGTTCTGCTTTACAAACAGGCCAACGCTTCCGGCCAGCGTAGGGGCAGCCGCAGCGCTGGTGGCAGCGCGGGCCGTCACTCCCCCGGTGATCGGCAACGTCGCGTCGTCGAGTTGAAGCTCCACATCATAGGGCAAGGCAAGCATCAGCACCGACGCAGGCTTCAGCTTCAGGGCCTCTTGCAGACGTAATACGATACGGCGTCCGGTATATCCGCGCGCGGCGAGGTTCTGCTGCTCCACAGGGAGACCGCAAAGCCTGGTGAGATCGTCGCTGAGCCGCGCGGCGACTGTGTCCCCGTAAGGAACAAGATGGCCTTCGCCCAGAGATGAGCCGATTATCGCAATCCTGCGCGTCCCGACGGGCAGCGGGCCACATGAACTTTTGGAGCGATATCCGCACTCATTGTAGGTGTTGGTATAGGAGGGGCCTTCCGCAGCCTTCATCTCAGCAGTGCAGTTCGGCCGGTAGCGAAATCCTAGCGCTGGATCGGCTATTTTACAGGAGTTGGCGAGTTGCTCCGGCATCGTGATCCGAGCCGTGATCTCGGCGATGCTCATCATGCCGACGATCGTTCCGAAAACGATGAGCGGAAGCAGCCACAAGTCCTGCCGCGGCAATCCTCCTGTCAAGGAGAGCTTTCTTCTGGCGGCTTTGTCAGACAAGCTCCATCCCTCTGCTAACCCTTCTCACCCTGATGGATGGTATGTCGGGGACGAAATCAGTGCCCATTGTCCAGATGCTTGTTTCGTCCTCCTGGACTTCGCGAAGCTGAAATCCGAGCTTGCCGTAGTGGTCTCTGACCATTCCATTCCGCGGGCTCGGACGATAGATGCCGGTGAGTGTCGTCACCCCAGCGGCCCGGGCCTGCTCGAGTATCTCATGTAGCACGATCTGCTCAACGCGGCGCCCAAGCACGCGGCAACTCATCAGCCACGTGTCGATGCACCAGCTTGCGGCGTGCTCGACACGGCAGATTACGACCGATATCATTCCGTTGTCTCCTAGCACATCGGTGAGACGAACCTGCAACGTGAAGATGTCCGGGTCACGCTCCATCTGGGCAGCGTCAAGCTCGCTATAGCGGCGCGTGGTCAGGTTGAACTGGTTCGACTTGTTGATCAGTTGCACGATACGTGACCGACCGACCGGGTCGAACGGACCGAACGTAATCTCCATCTGCAAGGAGGTGAGCCATAGGTCCAGGTCTCCCACCTCTTTTTGCAACGCCACCCTGCGCGCATTCGATTGATACATCTCGGCACGCGCGCGGTCCTCCGGCGATATGCCGACTGACTCGAAATAGCCCGCTGCTGCCAGAGTGCGCGCATACAGCGCGGGATCGTCCGGAAGTTCCGGAACGGCCACTTCCGGAAGAAAGGTCCTAACCAGCGCGCGCTCCGCTGGATTGTCGTCAAGGAACACCACCGCATCGAGACTAAGGGCAAGACTCTTGGCGATCGAAGCGATATTCGTCGCCTTGTCCTGCCAGTTCGCCTGGAAGACCGCCAAGTGGCTTTCCCGCAGCAGCATCTCCGGATGGCTGCGGAACGGAGCTCGGGCGGTCTCGTCCTCGTTCTTGGAGCACACGGCTAGCACGATGCCGCGTCCTCGCAGATCAAGCGCCAGGCGTTGCACGGCAAGATGCGCCTCACCGGAGGCATCTCCCTGGGCCAAGCGGATCCCCGCAAGCCCGTCATCGCCCACAACGCCGCCCCAGATCGTGTTGTCCAAATCCAACACCAGGCATTTCCGGCTTCGCCCGCTGGTGGCCTCCAGCAGTCGCGCCACATGGTCCGCGTAGAAGGGCATGCAGGACGCGGCGAACGGAATTTTTGCAAGGTTCCACAACTCAGGAGAGTGCCATCTCCCGAGCCCTACCGTTTGTGCAAGAAACGACACGTCCAGAAGCAGGTCGGGTGTTCCGTCCAGGCTGTCCACAATTGCCTGATTGAACCGCTCCGTCAGGCGTCGCAACGTGCCGGGAAGCACAGCATCGTAGTTGCCGAACAACTGCTCCGGCGGCGTAGCCAGCGTCTGCAAGATGCAGATTGCTTTGCTATTTCGCCTCACGGCCTGGCGCAACGCTGCCAGGTGCGCGACCGCCGCTGCCACAGCGTCTCGCTCCGCCCCTGCGTCGCCGTATCCTGAACCGAGCTCCAGACCACGATAGTCTATGGCGAACAGCACGGCCTCCGGCCGGCAGGCATGGATCGGGCTTTCAGGATCGAGAGCCGCTTGTGCGATTTGACCGTATGGCGCCAGCGTCATCTGCAAGGCGAGACCGTGCCGTGCCGCGGCCGCGACCAGCACTGGCGAAAGCAACTCCAGTGTGCCATTGCCGATGAGCCCCAGCCGGAAGGGCCGCAGCGGGGCCATTGACGCGCCAGCAGTAGCGGCAGCAGTCAGGGCTCTCCCGAGCCGCGCTGCTTTGTTCTCGTCCAAGGCGTAACCCGCTAGCGCGAGAGCAGCGCGTCCGGGCTCCTCGTGGGTGGCCAACCCACGACAGCGTGCATTGAAGTCATCCGGAGATGGCGGCAACCATGCAAGGTCCGCGTAAATCGAAGCCATTACGCTGTAGCCGCTTTGGATCTTATCAGCGAGGCCAGATCGTCCACCTTTTTCAGTTCACCGATCTCGGCCGCTGAGAACTTGGACCGGAACTCTTTCTGAACCGCCAGGATCAATCGCAGGTGACTTAGGCTATCCCACTCCGCCACGTCATCTGCCGTGAGTTCGGGCGAGACCACGATGGTTTCATCGTCGAATATGTCGCGAAAGATAACCTGGAGCCTGGGGTAAACTTCGTCCACTATCCGCCCTCCGCCCTCCGCACCGTTTACCCCCGGGCGTAGCCGCTCATATGATGCGATGTAACTAGTTCGCTTGGTATCGCTCCGCCCTGAACTCCAGCAAACCCTGTGTTAGGCTTTTGGCTTGGCCGCGCCTTCTGGGGCGTCCGGCTGGACGTCTCCGCGCTGTTGAATACCAATCTTCACCGATTGTTTGGAAATTGATCGTCCCCTCCGTAATTACCACTGACGCCTTCGGGCTCAGCTTTCATCACTTCGGCCTTCTAGTGCCGGAGCCGGGCGCTGCGTTCCGATTCCTCTCAGGACTGGGCTACACTGGCGGCGCCAGCGTGTTCGACCCTTTGCAGGGGGTCAATCTCGCCATCCGCCATCATTCAGTCATGCCGGACGTAGAAGTCATATGGCCAGGAAGCGTTCCGTCTCCGATACATAGGCTCATTCAGCGGGGTCATATGATCTACCATCTCTGCTTCGTTACCGCGAATGCCGAGCTTTCGCTTGCCGCCTTCGAGAATGCCGGTCTCGACGTGGTAGCCGTCGGAGAAACGCGACCAGCTGTGCTCTTCGGAGGAGCGTTAGTGTCATTCCACAGCATAGATCAGATTGGGCTGATCGAGTTGATCCACGGCGAAGCGAAGCACTCGGAACAAACGTCGGACCGTATGATTGATGCTCGCTCGATTGAGGCCTATACGGCGGCCCAGGGCTTGGCTGGAACGCAGTCCGAAACCGTCTGACGTGATCGTAGGATCACCGACGCCGCATTAGAGTGTGGAACAGCGTGGAAAATTGGCTCTGACTCAAACTCGGTGCACGCGGCTAGGCGCAACTGCATGGCTGGAGGGGGCTAGGCCACCACGAACATCAGGCGGCTGAAGGGGCGCGCATCCGTCAGCAACTCCAGGCAGACCCGGGGATGGCGGCGGCTGAACTCAGCCAAGACTGGCGCCAGCCTACAGCCTGCCGCGGCGCGAGGCGGACCTGGTGTTTCGCATCCGGCCGTTCGACGAGCCGAAGGTCATATCCCGTCGCCTGTGCACATCGCCTACGCGCTTTACGCCCCGGCAGGAACCGTAGCGGCGGTGCAGCCCGGCGACGGAGCCGGACTGAAGATGATCACAATGGACACCGCCTTCGCCGGTATGCCCGGCGCGGTCTGGATCAAGCGGGTTCTGCCGAACACCGTTGTCACCTGCCGCAGCAACAACCATCAGGTGCAGGCCCAGCTTTGTGCCGGAGGTGCAGGCCTGGCCGTGCTGCCGCGCCCGCTCGGCGTCATGACGCCGGGCATCGTGGCGCTCACGCTGGACTATTCGCCGTCAAGTCGGGACACCTTTGTCGGCTACCATCGCGACCTGCGTCGCCTGAACCGCATGCGCAAGTTGCTGGGGCTGACTATCGAGGAGCTCGCCAACTAAGGAAAACCTTTGTTCATCCAAAGCACGCATTAGGCTGCCCCTGCCTGCCGAAAGCGGAGATCGCGTGTTGCCTGGCGGCGTTGACGTGCGGACGCGAGACAGCAAAGCCGGCGAGCGTTGGCGTCTCTAGCTACGCGCATCGGGAGAACGAACACCTTCCAGGGGATTTCTCCCCTGGAATTCTGC
This sequence comes from uncultured Acetobacteraceae bacterium, assembly GCA_964247675.1. Classification (GTDB taxonomy): domain Bacteria; phylum Pseudomonadota; class Alphaproteobacteria; order Acetobacterales; family Acetobacteraceae; genus BOG-908. The sequence continues at coordinate 19,871 of CAXTVW010000002.1, read as the reverse complement.
TATCAGCGCGGTGGATTACCCGCCCCGGCTGCTGGCCCGTTGTTCCCGTCAACGAAGCGGGTTGGATTGCAGAATGCCGGCATTGTTGCTGCCGACGATCGCCACTGAGCCGCGCAACGCCGCTGTGCTGGAAGTCGTGTTGAACACGCAGGAATACGCCTGGTTGTTCTGGATGTTGGCTGCCAGTCCGCAGCTGGAATAAGGCGCGATGCTGCTGCCACATGTGTTGTAGGTCAAAGCCGGCGTCGAACCGAACTGGCCGAGGACGTAGTAGCTGCTGAACCCAACAGACGATGCCCCAGTGTTGAGGACGTAGCAGTTGGCAGAGGCTTGGGTGGAATTTCCGCCGATCGGGCCGCCGGCCAGAGTAGCGGCAAATGTTGCCGTGCTGAACGATAGCGTTGTGGCAGCGCCGACCAAGGCGACGCGCTTGATTACACTGAACATGTTCGAGTTCTCCATAGCCCTTGTCTAGGGCGTGTTGCGTCTCCGGCTTCTCCGGAGGCGGCGGCACATCGTTGGGCCGCAGCGAAGGATGAGCAGCACGACGGCCGGGGCCTCAAACGAATTTGCCTTAAAAAACCTGAAAATTGACTTTTGACATATTTTTATGGTAGTTTTGAGGTGTTTACTTACGGTAGTCAAAGCTGGCTTGGGATCCCAAGATCGGCTATCCTGCCGGCACAACGTGTTTGGCGGCTGAACATGGATCTGCCACACCAGAAGCATGGCATTTACAGTTTCGGCTCGTTTCGGCTCGATCCGGTGCGGCGGACGCTTGTGCGCGGCGGCAAGGCTGTGGCGCTCAGCGCGCGCCTGTTCGATACGCTGCTTTATCTGGTGCAGAACCACGGCCGGCTCGTCACGCGGTCCGAGCTCGAGCAAGCGATCTGGCGCGGCCGGGCCATGGAAGAGGGGAATTTGGCCCAAGCGATATCATCCGTGCGCAAAACGCTGCAAGGTGGCGGACCGGCCGAAGCCCTCATCGTGACGGTACCAAACCAAGGGTTTCGTTTCAGCGTTCCTGTTTCGTTTGAAACCGCGACGCCGGACGCGCTTGCCCGTCCTGCCGCGATTGTGCCAGGCAGGTGCGGCAGAGCAGTCGCGGCCGCCCTGTGCCTCGGGCTTGGCATTGCCGCCGCCTTGGTTGCGGCTTGGCCCTGGTCAGGATCAGGCCAATGGGAAGCGCCCAGCGACGGCAGTTTCTCGATCATCGTCATGCCGTTCCACAGTTTCAGCGCGGACCCGCCAAAGCAGGCGTTGGCGGAGGGCGTCAGCGACGATCTGACGATCGCGCTGGGCCGCATACCCGGCAGCCGCGTGATCGGCCGGGCGACGGCGGAGACGTTCCGTGACCGCGTCGTCACGCCGGCGGAGCTGGCGCGCACGCTGCACGTTCATTACCGCCTAGACGGGAGCGTGAACTTCGTCGGTGGGGTGACGCAGGTGAATGCCGCCCTGACCGAAATCAGCACTGGCGAGCAGGTCTGGCCGATGCGGTTCGACCTGACCTGCGATTGTCAGGTGCCGCAAACCGAGGAGGCCATTGTCAGCCGCATCGCCAGCGCATTGCGGTTCGAAGTGGTGGAGATCGCCACGCGGCATTTGGCAAACCAAACTCCATCGAACGCAACGGCGATCGACCTTTGCTTCGAAGCCAGAGCGGTCCTGAACGGCGATTCTTCCTCGGGCGGGCTCACCCGTGCCCGAAGTCTGCTAGAAATTGCTGTCGACAGACAGCCCGACTCGGCGGAAGCGCTGGGCGAACTCGGCCGCGTGCTGGTCGAACAGGCCGACGCCGCCGAGGCGGCAGTCGACGACGCCATGGCAAACCATGTGCGCGCGCGGCAGCTGATTGCTCGGGCGCTGACCATGGCACCGGATAACACCACCGCGCTGGAAGCGCGGGCCAGACTGCTGGCGACGGAATCGGATTGCAGCGGTGCCTCCGCCATCTACGACGCCGTCTTGAAGAACGACGCAAACGATGTGGAGGCGCGGAGTGGAGAAGCGGACTGCGCCCTGGCAGCCGGCAAGCCGGAGGCGGCGTCTGCGCTGTTGCAACAGGCAATGGATCTCGATCCCCTGAACCCGCGGATTACGAAATGGTACGATCGTATGGCGGAAACCAGCCTGATGCTCTCGCACCCGCTTGCCTGTTTGGACTGGCTTCGCCGGGGCGGGTGGATGGAGTTGGATGGCTCCGCTAACCTGCCGAGCCTGGGCAGGGCCGAGTTCCTCTCGCTCTATCTGATCGCCGCGCTTGAAATGTCGGGCGATCATGGCAGGGCGATGCGAACGTACTCTGCCTACAATAGTCTTTGGCCGCATCGATCGGTTTGGCGAATGGCCGGCTATTTCGACCGCGGAGAGGCACAGGGCCCGGGCTTTGCAGCCTTCCTGGCGGCGCTTCAACACGCCGGCATGCCGCTCCGTGCGGACGAGAACGCGAACGACCTCGTGGATGATGCGGCCCCAGGAAATGGCGATTTTGATGCCACGCCATGCAGTCTTCCCGGCGCGCAGGTGGTTACGACCGAAGAGGTCAGGCAGCGCTATAAAAACGCGTCCGCGCTGATCGTGGATATCTCGCGTGGCGCCGGCGCAATCCACGGCGCGATCTGGCGGCCGCAACAAGCCATGTCCGGGGATCCGGTGGACATCATGTCTGCCGAGGTGCTGAAACGCTCACCGCCCGCCGCTCACCGGCCGGTCGTCGTCGCCGGCGATGGCGTTTATGGCAACGGCGGTTATTTGCTGGCGAAAAGACTTGTCGCGCTGGGATACTCGAAAGTGATGTGGTATCGCGCAGGCGATGAGGCATGGAGCGCCGCAAAACTTGAGGCTGATGACAATCGTCTTCAGTAGTGGTGGAAGCGTAGCGAAATTGCACAATCTTGGCGTTTGTTTGCCTTTTTTCGTCGATTCGGAATGACAGGGGCCTGAAATGGGTGGAGAGCCGGACGTAAATTCCTTTGAATTGCTTTTTGAGTTGATCAAGGTCCTTACTTACGACGGGACAAACATTTTCAACGGCCCGCACGACAGACTGCCCGACGAGCCAAAGTCCGACAAGCAAGTTCATGAGCTCGTTAGGCGCGCGATCGAGGGCCAACTCGAAACGCTGAGCGAAATCCAACTGCACGAGTTGGATGAACTTTTCGAGCGTCATTCCGGTTGAGTTCCTGCTTATCTGCAAGGTAGATAGCCGTTCGGCAGATCAGCCTGAACACCAGCATACCACCCCCAATCTACGCCGAACAGCTTCGTGCAGCCCGCCGCGATTGGAAATTTGTCTTTGACCTAGCCCCTTTCGTTGCGAGTCCAGCTGTAATACTATCGCGGATTTTGCAGTCTGCAAGACGACCGTCACGCATGATCAAAGGCAGCTGACCTACCGTTCGCTTACGCTCATTCGTCGTCAAAAGCAGATCGTCGCGAAGCTGTCGACGGTAGTTGCACTAAGAGCGTCCGATTTTCTTGCCTTGAGATCCGGGATAGGATTATTGCAAATGAGGCCGCCTTGAGCAGAATGAACTGCACAGGCCCTCCCGCCTTTCGCTGCACTACGATGGCCCGCGTCTTGATCCGGCAGCCGCTGACGAGGTCAGCGCTACAAACCTTGACCACGTCGCAACCGCGCAGCTTGCTATCGAAGGCGAAATCGAACAGCGCCCGTCGCAAAGCCGGTCCTCATGGTCGAACCAGAAGCGAATGGCCTACACTTGCTTAGGCTTCAAGGCTCGCTTTGCTCCTACAATCCTCCCAGTGCTCCATGGTCGCCGCTTGCGAGCCGCCGGATCGAATACAGAATGGCCCATCTTGATCTCTTCAGGCCGAAGTGGCCAGGCGGACTGCGCGACGGGACCTATGAACGTATTGGCCGGGAGCGGAAGGTCCGGTGTGGTGCGCTCGCTGCGGAAAGCGGAAGTTTAGCCATTAGGCCATGAGAGGTGTGGGTTGCACTCGCGCTTTATGCGAGCGCTCACGCCAGCTCGCGGCTGAGATCTTCTAGTGGATCTCCCCGGTGCTGATCGGGATTACCCTCAACCGGCCACTGGCGCGAACCCGTCGGAGCATAGGCAGCATGCCGCCGGTTGATCTTCCCGGACTTTGCTTTGCCAACAACTTGGAGCGTTGGCATCTGTATCTGCCTATGCTGACATGGTGACGGCACTCCAGGGTGACGAAACCTGCAGATGACAGACGCTGGGCGCGTCTGCGCCCATGACGCCATCGCAACGAGATTGTTTCGGAGACGAAGTGTGAACTTGACCCGATGGCTGATCCTCGCCTCGTTCTCTGCCGCACCGGCAATCGGCGCGCCCGCCCCGGCACATCCCGTCACCATGACGTATGGCACGGACAGCCTCGTCGACCCGTATCGCTGGATGGAGAATCAGGGCCCGGATTACCTTGCCTGGGTACACGCTCAGAACGCCGTTGAGCGACAGACGCTAACCACGCTGCCCGGCTACACCGCATTCGCCAAGCAGGTGGCGGCCGCGAGCGACGCCGAAACTAAGATCAGCAACGTGCAGCCAGTCGGCGAGCGGATCTACTACGAGAAGCAGGCGAGCGGCGACGCGCAGGCGAGCCTCTATAGCCGCGTCCTGGCCGGCGGCCCGGAGCGGCGCCTGGTTGATCCCGTGGCACTCGGGGACGCCACAACATCCATCCATGAATACGCGGTCTCACCAGACAACCGCATGCTCGCGATCTGCCTTGCCAAAGGCGGCTCGGAGGACGCGGTCATGCAGATCATGGATCTCGCCTCGGGCCGGATGCTGTCCGAACGGATCGACCGCGCCGCCGCAGCCGGCCCGGTTTGGTCACAAGATGGCGGCGCGGTGTTCTACACCCGGTTGAAGGTTGCCTACACCAGTCCAAGCGACCGCTTTCAGGACGAGACGATCTTCCGCCATCGCCCGGGCGACGATGCGGCGCATGACGTGCCGCTGTTCACCGCAAGCGCTGCCGGCAGCGCGCTTGGCCGGGCGGCCTATGTCGGCCTGATACTGCCGCCGGGCTCGGCCACCGCACTCGCCTTCGCCAGCAGCGGCGTCTCCAAGGATGCCGAGTGGTTTGCCGTTCCGACCAAGTCGCTGTCCGGCGACAGCCCGTCCTGGCGGCGCGTCGCCCCGCTCTCCGACAGGCTGGTGCTGTCACTCGACGGCAACGACACCACCCAGCCGGTGATCCGCGGCAACCAGGCATGGTTCGCAAGCCTGAAGGACGCCGACCGCGGCAAGGTGGTGCGGATCGACCTCGATCACCCCGGGCCCGCAAACGAGACGGTCGTCGTTCCGCAGCAACCGACACGGCTGTCCGGCTTTGCCGGAACCAGGGACGGGCTCGTCCTGGCCTACGCCTCTGGCATCGACTACAGGCTGGCGCGCACCGGCTACGCGGGCGGCGCGCTCGCCAGCATCCCGGTGCCTTATCAGGCCTCGCTCGACGGCGTCGCTGCGGATCCGCGGCAGCCGGCTGCTATCGCCGGGCTGCAGTCATGGGCCCGGCCGGCCACCTACTTCCAGACCACGGCACGCGGTCTGGAGGATCTGCACCTCGGGCCGCCCTTTGCGCTCGACCTGTCGGACATCGTGACGGACACGGTCGTCGCGACGGCGGCGGACGGCGTGCAAATTCCGGTCTCGGTCACCCATCGCCGCGACCTCAGAAGGGATGGCACCGCGCCGACGCTGGCCGAGGCCTACGGCGCCTACGGCGTCTCCTATGATCCGGCCTTCCATCCTGAGCTAATGCCGTTCCTGCAGCGGGGCGGCGTCTGGGCGGTCGCTCATGTCCGCGGCGGTGGCGAGTTCGGTGAGCGCTGGCATCGGGCCGGCATGCAGGCCACCAAGCCGAACACTTGGCATGACTTCATCGCCTCGGTCGAGGCGCTGGAGACGGCCGGCTTCACCTCGTCGAGGACGGTCACGGGCTTTGGCGCCAGCGCCGGCGGGGTCATGATCGGCCGCACGGTCACCGAGCGTCCGGACCTTCTGGCAGGTGCCGTAATGTGGGCACCGGTTGTGAACACCCTGCGCGTCGAGACGACCGAGACGGGCCCGATGAACACCATCGAGTATGGCTCCGTCGCAACGCCGGACGGCTACCGCGCCCTGCGCGCGATGGATGCCTACTCCCACGTCGTGGACGGCGCAAAGTATCCGGCGGTGCTGATCACCGTTGGCCTCAACGACCATCGCGTGCCGTCTTGGATGGGCGCCGAGATGGCAGCTCGGCTGCAGGCCGCGAGCCGCAGCGGTAAGCCGATCTTGCTGCGCGTCGACGATCAAGGCGGCCACCACGTCATGGGCGTCTCGAAGGCCGATGCCGACGCTCAGATCACCGACATGCTGGCCTTCGTCCTGATGCAGGCCGGCGATCCCGCCTTTCAGCCGGCGGCGACGGCGCAAACCAAACGATAGTTTCCGTTACTCAGTGCCTTGATGGCCGAAAGCGGAATGGCAGGTCTCGAGCGTGCGAGGCCGGAAACCTGCTGTTCGTTCGGCTCCAGTGATTGGCCGGATCGAACGATTTCGGCTTCGCCGATTGCCGGCGAGGCGCTCGCCAAAGCCGACATTTCTCATGAATAGGTTTGAACGGCCGATCGCTAATTACGCAGCCGCTCGACGCTGGATCATGGCCGATTTAGCGCAAATGCCATCCCGGCGTGCCATCCTCGTCCATGAAGAGCATGTGGCCGGGCGTCGGACCTCGACCCCTTTTCCGCCGACCGGGTACCGAGCCATGGTCTCGATGACCGCCGCGCTCTCGTTCCGCCCAGTGATAAGCTCGTTCATGAAGTAGTTACCATAGACCATTCGCAGTCCTGTGGCGCCCGCCGCGAAAGTGCGCATATCGCGACAGTTAAGCTCGTGCGGCGGCCGTCGGCGCTGTTGCCGCCGACCGCCTCGTATCCGACGTGGAATTAGGCGCGCCGCTACGCCGATCCTGAGCTGCGCCCGGAGTACTTCCTGCCCGAGGGATACCGGATCGCTCCGCTTAGGGGCGCATCGGGCAGCTCTTGCCGGACTTTCGGGAGATCGACGGATTGGGAAATCTGTTCAGGACCTGTCGCCGGGAACATAGAAATCGCATTCGGAACAAGAGTGGGCCTGCATGGCGCAAGTCGCGCGTCGATCTTGAACTATCGACCGCGATCCGACGCTGGGCAAATGAGATACGGCCGTCATAGCGGATGCTCCTCCAACGTCGCGCGTCAGCCAGAGCCGACTAGCCAGGCAGCGCAGAAAATCTTGTGGTTTTTTGAGCGGATGGCCTGCTGTGGCGCCGCTTCCTACCTCAAGTCGCTGACGAGCTAAATACCACTGGGCTACATGCCACAACTGCTACATCATCCAGCCATAAGCGCCATTGGCCGACGGTCGCTGAACACCCGCTGTTGTTAACTGGTCCTGCAGCCATGGCTGCTATTTGGGGATGCTGAAGGCGAAGATGGTGTTTCCGGAACGGCCGATGTTCCCGTAACCGTCGCCTCAATACACCACCCCGTTGACGACCGGAGGGTCCGTCCACCGCGGCGCCGTGGGCGGCAAATGTCCACACTTGCGCGCCTGTTGCTGCGTCCAGAGCCACGAGTTGCCCGCGCCGTCGGAGCCACACTTTACATCGCCCGCCAGCGTCACCGCACCTTCTGCGCGCGCGAAGGCGCCCGCCGGCGGCTTCTGCGTGCGGCTGGAATTGCTGGCGATCGGCGGTTACTTGGCCGGTGTTGCCGTCTGCCACAGGATGTGGCCGTCCGAGGGGTCGAGCGCAGACCAGAAGCCGCCGTTAGTCAGTTGCTTCAAGCCCAGCACGCTTGACCAAACGTAGTTCGCGTTGGAGGCAGCCACGAACACCCGGTTGCCGCCCACCGCCGAGCCCTACCGGATGCCGCCGCGTGTGCCACCCGGATTGACCTGCGTGGCCCATATTGTAGCGCCAGTGTCGCGGTTCAGCGTCCAATAGATACCGCTTTTCTGGCCGGCGCCGACCACGTCGGTCACCCCGGCGGAGTTCAAGATCTTGAACCGGTTGGGGCCGGAGCCGAAACCATAGTCCGGCCCACTGGGTTTTGGACCCCTTGTGAGGTCTACTGCCGGCGGGCGGCGGTGAAGGCGGTCAGGTCTTCTGCGGGATCCAAACCGACCGGCCGAAGCGGTGCGACCGCTGCTGACTGACCGGCTAGGTCGCTCGCGAATGACACCCGTGTCCTCTTGGCTGCGTCAACCGGCTGCTGGACTTTTAACGGAATCTCTTTTGGGCGGCAGTGTCGGGCGATGGTAATGTAGCGGATGTTACCTCAACCGTCACCGCTTTGCGCTGGACATCGGCGTCGACGATTATGGCGACGGAGACGGTCTGGCTGTCACGGCGGACATTGGCGCAGGTCGCACTGAGCCAGACGTAGGCCCGGTCGACTTCGATAGGGCGGCCGAGAAGGACGTGAACGACGCGCTCGTAGATCTCGCCGGATAGGCGGACAACCTGGCTTTTGTTGATGCCCAGGGTCTCGAGCCTGGCATCCACGGAACGGGTGGATACACCTCGGATATGAGACTCCTGGAGTAGCGCGGTAGGCGCATCTTCGGCCATTACGCGGCGCTCTATGAGGCCCCGAAAATAGCTGCCGTTGCGAGCTTCGGGGGTTCGTAGGCGCTCCAATCAGCTTGGTGGCACGGTAGCCGTTGCACTGGTTTTGGCGTTCGCTCGGGGCGGCCCCGCAACGGCTGTCAGTTCTTCCCGGCGCCATCGAATGTTTGGCGGCAAGCCGATCATCGCGCGCAGGAAGGTGGTGTTGGACTGTTCTCCAAAAGCGCGCGACCTTCCGGGCCGGCGTGGTTGCGCATTCGCATACTGCAGGTCGCCAGCCGCAGCCCCGCCAGCGCCCGAGGTGACACTGCATAGGACCAGCCCCTTGGCCGCGTGCCGAAATGTAGGTGACCGTTCATTGGTGCACGTCGAACGCAGTAGTCTGGCGAAGCCTTACTTAATCCCCTCGGCGGACTGGACGAGGCCTGACGCGTCACGAGGCTGCCGGCGCATGGCCCTGGTACTGCGAGGTGGTGCACAAAGGTGGTAGACACTGGGTCAGACGCAGAACCAAGGCGCAGCGAAAACAGCAACTTAGAACCAGCCCGGCGGCTTGGCTCAGAATCCTCCCGCCCCAGCCAGCCCACCCACAGCCGTGAGCACCAGACTCGAATCTGGCGCATCATGCCGAGATTAACTACGATCAGTAGGTTGTCGGATCGGCGACTGATTAGCCGGTCCTGCAACTTGTCCCAGAGCGCTTCGTCGAGGATGGCTTGTGCTCGCCGGCGTAGTTTTGGCCATCTCACCCCAATATAACCGGTTCTGCAGCATGTCGTAGAGTTGCCGCGCTGCAAGGAGCGATTGCCGCTTAACAGCCTGTGGTGCTCTGCCGCTGCTTCGAGGTGATGCCGTTGGCCGCAAGCCGATCCTGCAGCAGCCGCACCGATCCGAGCTCGATGGAAGGCGGAACACCCACTCGACCTGGACAGCCTCGGCCGTGTTGACGACCAGCTTGCGGTCTTGAACGTCGTAGCCCAGGGGCGGGTAGCCGCCCATCCACATACCCTTGCATTGGACGCGGCTATCCTGTCGCGAATGCGCTCTCCGGTGACCTCGCGCTCAAACTGCGCAAAGGCGAGCGGCATGTTGAGCGTCAACCGGCTTATGGAGCTGGCCGTGTTGAACCGCTGGTCCACCGAGTCGAACGAGACGTTGTGGGCATTGAACACGTCCACCAGCTTGGCAAAAGGCGCTGCAGGGCGGGACGCTCCCCGGTGCGGCCAGAGATGCCACCGTCGTCGTAGAGCGCCCGCAAAGCGCGCAGCCCTCATGGCGTTGGCTGATGATTAGGCCTGGCAAGCCTCACGCTTCCCGTGGAGGGAGTTCAACTCTTGCTCTAGTCCCTCCTCGAAAGGCTTCCGCGTAAAAAAATGCCGCACCGGACCTTTTTGGACACAGCTGGCGTCGGCGTAAATCTTCACGGGTTAGATGTGCATGTGTCTCCACAAAGCCTATGGCACCCTTGGAAGGGTCGCATCAACTTGCGGCAGCGGCAACTACCGTCATAGAAGTCAAGATTTTCGGATAAAGCGCGGCCCAATGACTAAGCTAGGCAATGTCATTCCACAAAAAATCTGATCCGAAACCCGCCGCCCGGTCGGTGTGCGCCAATCATCTTGGTGTTCCCAGATAACCTCGAGAATCGTCTGACAAACCAAGTGCAACTCTCAACCGATGCGCGGTCGGCTTATTTGGGGGCACGTTCAATGGCGACTATGGGCATGGGATCGCAGATAATATGGTCCACAGTTGGCGAGATACGGATTGTGGATGACCGAGGAAGCAGCCCTATGACTCTCCTGTGAGGTTTTCGCGGTCGAGTTTGTCGTGGCGGCGCATGGGGCCTGCCGGCGTTGCAACGACAGGACTACTGATCATGGCGGCCCTATACGTTGCTGGCGACCGTTCGTTGTACGTGCGCGTCATCTCGGCCTGGGGCGTGAAGCCGTTTCGCTTCCCTTTCCTCGACACGGACACCGTGCTGTCGGCGCTGCGCTGCCTGCGCGCCGGCGTGGACGTGTTCACGACCAACCCGTGCGATCCGCTCCGGCGGGTGTTCGACTACTCGCCGCTGTGGCTTGCGGCGGCCGTTCTGCCCGTAACCAAATTATGGATCGTACCTGTCGGGCTGTCGATCGACGCGATGTTTCTCCTGAGCCTTTTGCTGTTGCCGCCCGGCCGTAACGCATTCGACACCGCGTTGATCGTCGCAGGCGCGATCTCGACAGCCGCGGTGTATGGCTTAGAACGCGGGAACAACGACCTGATTATCTTCGCCCTGGCTGCCGGCGCGGCGTCACTGGTCTGCCGGAATAGGCCCACGCGGCTTTTCGGTTACGGGCTCGCGTTCTTTGCTGGTCTGCTAAAATACTATCCGATGATGCTCATGGTGCTGGCGCTTCGGGAGCGGCCACGGTTGTTTTGGCTGCTTGTGCTAGCGTCGATGATTGGGCTTGGGACGTTCGTAGCCGTCGAGGGACACGACCTACTACGAGCGTTGAGGCTGGTTCCAAGCGGGTCGCTTTTCAGCGACATGTTTGGAGCGAAAACGCTGCCGCGGGGTTTGCGACAGCTCGCGTGGCTGCCGCGGCATGATGCTGTCCCGATGCAATGGATGCTCGTGCTCGGCGCCTTTGCGGCGGGCTGCCTTATCGGCAGCCGTCCGACGATGTGTGCCGATCTTGGCGAGCTGACCGAGGAAGAGCGCGTGTTTCTCTCGGCAGGTGCGCTGGTGATCCTTGGCTGTTTTCTGACGGCCCAGAACATCGGCTACCGGGCAGTGCTGGTGCTGCTGGTGTTGCCAGGCCTGTCTGCGCTTTGGCGCGTATCCGGGCGTCTCTATTACGGCCTGAGCACGGGCATCGCATTGCTGCTGCTATGGGCGGAAGGTTGGCGGCACTGGCTGAACTTGGCTCTGGGCACTCCGGAAATGCCGACGCTGACGCGCATGCAAGTGCTCGCGTGGCTGCTGCGCGAGGCAGCCTGGTGGTGGCTGGTGACGCTGTTGTTTGCGTTGCTCGCCGGCTTGCTGTTTCGCGACGGTTTTGGGCGGGCAATCGCATCCAGTCAGGCGGCGGACAGAGTGCGTTTAGGGTGTTCGAAGCTGGCTTGGTTAGGCAGACACAACGTGAACCGTTGATTAAAGCCGAGACATCGTTTCAGCGTGCGTGTCTTGCCGGTTGGCATCGCGGCGTGAGCCGGCTCTGATATCCAGGTCAGCTTCCGTGACTCAGCAGAACGCCAGGCAACTCGGTTGCAATGAAGTCGGAAAACGCGCGTGCCAGTCGCGAGGATTGCGCTCTTGGCGGTGTCAGGAGACTGAGGGTTTGCACAGCAGGCGTCCATTCGGGTACGAGACGGACGAGATGTCCTTCCCGCAAAGCGCCAGCGATGATGTAATCTGGCAGACAAGCAACACCGCCATCGGCCAGAGCCATGTTCCGCAGCGATCCGATGTCGTCCGAAATAGTCTTTGGTTGTATCTCCAGCAGTAGCTCCGCATCGCCACACCGCAGGTGCCACCCAGCAACCTCGCGACCCGTAGAAAAGCAGAGCGTCTCGTCCGGTGGAATGTCGTCGGGCGCTGCTGGCGTGCCGTGGCGGACGATCCAGCCAGGTGAAGCCACGATCGACCATGATGTGCGGGCGATGACGCGTTGGAGAAGACTCGAATCCCTGAGCGGGCCAGCATGGCTACGTATTGCCATGTCGAAGCCTTCTCCGATCAGGTCAATCAGCCGGTTCGTCGTTTCGAGACGTATGATGACGCCCGGATGTTGTGCCACGAAGCGCGGCAGCAGAGGTGACAGCGCATGCTGCGCCAGCGCACTGCAGCACGACATCCGCAGCGTGCCTGCCAGGCCATCACTTTGCTCGAGCAGGACGTGCTCGACTTTTTTGGCGAGTGCTTCGATGTCACGTGCATGGGGCAGCAGCAGAGAGCCGGCCTCGGTCAGCGAAAAGCTACGCGACGTACGCCGCAGCAGTCCCATTCCGACCACCCTCTCCAGCGTAGTGATTCGTTGGCTGATTGTGGATTTTGGCACGCCTGTCGCACGTGACGCGGCGGTGTAGCTACCATGCTCGATAACCTGCATGAGAAGCCGGATGTCATTGAGGTCGATGGCTTTAGCCACGCTAGCCCTCCGATCCCGAGCAATCGCTGGAATCAAGCCCGGTCGAGCGTCTGTCCTATCGTCAATCGACGCGGCTTCCGCCGGAAATGCGCGACTGCCCCGCCGAGGCGCAAGGTCCCTCGTTGCGGTGTGCCGTAAGGTCGATGCGCTCACGATGTGCGATGTACCATGAGCACCCTCCTCTGACTGCCGCACGCCGATGCATGGGCAGGCAAGGTCTCCCAGGCCTGCATATATTGCGTCCAGGAGGAAACGTTTAGCGGTTAAGGTCGGAAAGAACTTTTCCAGATATGGGAAAGCCGCTTGACCCTACTGCCTCTCGCCGCGCTGTTTGGAGACTTGCCGCCGCGGTGACGATCTGGGATCGTCGAACCGGCGGCCATCAGTTAGGCAAGTCCGGGAAAATGGACGGCGCCATATTGCATACGAAATCCTTGAACACTCTGATCGGGCGGGAAAGGTTGCGGCTGAACGGGTGAATGAGGCTGAGATCGAACACGGGAAAATGCCACTCCGGCATGATCTCGACGAGCCGCCCGCTACGTAGATGTTCGGGCTGAACGATCGGCGATATGTCGCCTATCCCGCCGCCAGCTATAAGCCCGGCGGTGACACCGGCAAAGTCGTTGATTCCCAACCTTGGCTGAAAGGTTATCGTCTCCGCGCCGCTGCCGTTTGCCTGCTTGAAGCTCCATTCGTATTGCGGCCGGAAATGCGAAAAGGCGAGGATCGGATGGTTCAGCAGGTCACGCGGGTGCTGCGGCGGAGCGGCATGCGCCAGGTAGTCCGGGCTTGCCACGAGCAGATGGCGGAACTGCAGGATCCTCTCGACAACCATGGTCGAATCCAGAACCGCCCCGACATGGAAGGTCAGATCGATGCGATCGGCTATGTGATCCACGAACCGCTCGCTGATCATGATCTCTATCCTGACACCGGTATGGGCAAGCTGGAACGCACTGACGATAGGGCTCAGCAGCGAATCCGATATGCTCGGCGGTGCTGCGAGCCTGAGCAGGCCGGTGACATCCGCGCGTTGGTTCGACACCATCCCTTCGATTGTCTCACGGGCTTCCACCATGCGCCACGCCTGGTCCAGGACCTCAGCGCCGATCTCGGTCAGCCGCAAGCTGCGCGTCGAACGCTCCAGCAACTGCACGCCCAGCCTGTCTTCCAGCTCGGCCACCTTCCGGCTGATTGTCGAGACGGGCATCTTCAGCCGGCGTGCCGCCTCTGAAAAGCTAGCCGCCTGGGCCACTTTGGCGAATATCACCAAGGCGTTGAGGTCCATCATCGTCGGTCCCCTGCGATATGCTGCGTGATTGCGGGCCACCCGAGGAAACGGCCATCCACCATCGGCGCGTGCAAGACAACACGCTGTCAAGAGCACTGTGCAATGGCTGGGCAGCCGGCGTAAGCCGGCCACGAATGGCTAGGCGATAGCCTGGCCGCGACGCAGCCGGCACGCGCTTTCCGGTTTTTGGAATGATGCTTTCGCCCGACACGTCTTCTGAGCGGTCGTAAGCCGCCGTATGTCGTCTGCCTGTCCAGGACGGTGGAGAAGATTTGTGAGCTTGCAGTTCCCCGCCCGTCCTGTCTTTACCGTGCTTGCCGTTTTGCTCGCTCTAGACTGTTCAGGCGCTGTCAAAGCGCAGGTCACGGGCGCATCATCCGGCATGGCGGGCGCGGCGCCTTCAGCCGAGGCAGGCATCCGAAAAACCATGGCTGCCTACAACGCAGCCCTGAACGGTGGGAAGACCGCGGCTGTGCTGCCGCTATACACGTCTGACGGCATCTTCATGCCTCCTTACAGCCACTCCGCAATCGGGCAGGCTGGCGTTCGCGTCGCCTATGACAAGGTGTTTCAGGAATTGAGCTTCCACGTGAAGTTCACGATAGACGAGCTTGTGCAGATGGCGCCCGACTGGGCCTTCGTCCGAACTAATTCCGCGGGCACCACGAGACACGCCTCCACAGGCAGGACGACCTCCGAAGCCAACCAGGAGCTTTTCATCTTCAGGAAAGGCGACGATGGCACCTGGCGGATCGCGCGCTACAGCTTCTCGCCGACCAATCCGCCGAGCGGGTGCTGAGTCCGCGTTGCCGTCGGCAATCACTGCTGCAGGATCAGCCCCGCCCCGCCGATCTTGCCCACATGGCCGTGCGTTGGACGAGCGTGATCCGCCGGACGACCTTCGTCCAAACCGGCATCGAACACCTGTCACAGGCCGGTATCTGGCAGCGCAACCCGGCGCAGAACGTGAAAATAATGCAGGGATACGCCTAATTTTAAAGCCGTAACAAACGCCTGCAAATCGGACATTGCGGGACTGTGTGCCGACGCAATCTCAGGCGCTACGCCCAACCAGCATTCAACGTTCGGGCAAGCTCATCCTCATTGCGCTGAAAAGTGGAAAACCGCTTTACAGTTTACCCCACTAAAGCGCCCAGCCGGTTCGCGTATAACCCGGATCACCACCGCCTCGAATGGAGCGTTCCGATGTCCCGGCAACCGAAAGACATGCTACGCGCGATGCTGTCGGATCCTACGAACAAGGCGCATGTTGCATCCCTCGTCGCCGCCGAGGCCACTTACGTTTCGCTGAACTTCGAAAACCCTGAGCTGAAACGCGTGATGCCCTGGGCGGGAACCTCCAACGCACGTGAGGGCATCGTGCAGACGTTCATCGATGTCGCCAGATATTGGGACGAACATGCTTTGGAGGAGATCGCCCTGTTCGGCGATGATCGCTACGCTGCCTTGTTCGGCCGCATGACCTACCGTTCCACCATCATGAAAAAGCAGGTAGTCTCCCCGTTCTGCGTATATATCGAAGTGGTGGACGGCCTGATCCGCCACATGCAGTTCATGGAGGACACCTTTGCCACGACCAATTCCTTCAGAAGCGGCGGGGAGTGGACGATACGCAGCAACCCGGACGGCGGAGAGATACGTGTCTGACCGCGAGCACGCCGCCGGAGGATCGCGCGGCTGATGGCCAGCCTGCCTCGCGCGCAGTGGAACGCACTCTCCGGCCTCGCGCTGGCGCCGACCCTGACCACCCTGCATCTGTGGTCGCAGCTCGTGGGCAAAATTCGGCTGATGCTGACGCCGTGGGAGAACCATGGCTGGCACGTCCCGCTTTACGTGTGCGCGCGGGGGCTGGAAACCGGCCTCATCCCGGTGCCGGGTGGCGCCCTTAACATCACGCTGGACTTGGTAGGCGAGCGTCTGCGCCTGGAGGTCACGAACGGCGAGGAGCGCGCAATTCCTTTGCAGTCCGGCTCGATGGCAGATTTCCTCGCGCAGTTGACCGTCGCCTTGGAGGCGCTCGGCATCGCGGTTGCGGTGAACACCATGCCGGCGGAGATCGCCGGCGCCGTCCGCTTCGACCAGGATCACGCCGAGCGCGGCTTCGATGGCGAGGTCGCCCGGGCCTTCTGGCGTGCGCTGGTGGACGTCCACCGTGTGTTCCAGCTGTTCCGCACACGTTTCGTCGGCAAGTGCAGCCGTATCCATCTGTTCTGGGGTGCGTTCGATCTTGCGGTAACACGCTTCTCCGGCAGGCGTGCACCACCCCATCCCGGAGGCGCACCGCACATGCCCAACATCGTGGCCAGGGACGCCTACAGCCACGAAGTCTCGAGCGCCGGCTTCTGGCCAAACCTGGACGGCAGTGACGGGCCTTGCTTCTACGCCTACGCATACCCCAAGCCGGCCGGCTTCGAAGCCCGCGCGATCCGGCCCGCTTCAGCGCGGTTCGACGCCGGCTTCGGCGAATTCATCCTGCCCTATCATGCCGTTGCATCGAGCCCGGATTCCGATGCGGTATTGCTGGAATTCCTGCAATCAACCTACGAGGCGGCTGCAGACCTGGCCGCGTGGCCGAGAGCAGAGTTGGAAGGCCCGCAAGGCATGCTTGGCCATCCGGCGCAGATCTAGCGGGCCAGCGGCGAGCACGCGACGGCGACATGGCGCTGGTCGTGAACTGGCGCGCGGATGGCCAGGGGGGCGTCTCGACAGGCATCCACACCGACCGTTTCGAGAAACGCGGCGGCCGCTGGAAGTGTCTGGAGCGCGTGTCTGACATTGACAGCGACTGGCCGGCTCAGCTTTTTCAGCCTTATGCCGATCGCGCGGACGAGCTCTTCCGATAATCCTGATCGACCACTCTGCCTGCCTCAGGCCAGGTGGGCCCGTGGCATTCGCGCCCATAAGCCCGCTGTTCGAGGGCCCACGGGTCGGGTGCCTGCGTGAAGCCCGCGCGATTTCAGATCGGAGAGGCACAGGCGGCGCTGCTGGTGTTGGGTGGCGTGCTTGGCGCGGGCATCTTCCTGGGCATCGGCGACGGATTGCGGGACGCCGGAGCTGGCATGATGGTCCTGTTTGCCTTGGCGGCGTCTCTGGCCTGGCTGGTCACGCGTGCCCTGGGGGCGCTGGCGCTGGCGCAGGGCGGCGGGGTGTCCTTCGTAACGACCACCATGGCGCATCTCGGCCGCAGGACGGCGTTCGTCCAGGGATGGGGCTACTGGGGCGCGGCGGTGCTGGCCTGCACCGCCCAGCTGACTGCCGCCGGCACGCTGCTGTCGGCATGGGTCCCGCTGCCACCCTGGGCCGCCGCGCTGACCGGGTTGGTGCTCGCCGCCGCACTTAACCGCTTGCGCGTGGATGTGTTCGGCGCGGTGGAAGCCGGGCTGTCGGCCTGCAAGGTCGCGTTGATAAGCCTGGTGATGCTGCTCGCTGTCATCTCCGGCCTGCGATGGGGCGGCGCCCCTTCGGCTCTGCTGGCACCTGCCATGTGGGTGCCGCGCGGCGTCTCTGGATGGTTGTCGGCGCTGCCGCTGGCGCTTTTCGCTTTCGGCAACGTCGAGCTGGTCGGCCTTGCGGCGTTGGACCTGGCCGATGCCAAACGCACCCTGAAGCGCACCATCGTCCGGGTTGTCCTGTCCTTGGCCATACTCTACGTGGGTGTGACCGCGGCTCTGCTTGTCTTGCTGCCCCCGCATTCGCTGGAGTTGCCGGCCAACCCCTTCGCCCTCGTGCTCGCCCACGCCGGGGTGCCGGGCGCCGCGCCGGTGATAGACGCCCTGCTTATCTGGGTGATGATCTCGTCGTGCAACGCCTGCCTTTATGGCGCGACCCGCGTGATCCGCGCCCTGGCTGCCGAGCGTTGCGCCCCTGCAATGCTTATGATCAGCAACGCGCAGGGCGCCCCGGGTGCGGCGACCGTGTTGACCGCGGCTTCGGTGGGGCTGGCCGTGCTGCTGGGCGCCACATTGCCAGGGCGGCTTCTGCTGCCGCTGATGGCTGGCGCGGCCATGCTTGGCCTCGTCAATTGGAGCCTTTTTCTGCTGGCACATTGCAAGCTGCAGGCCGGTCCACGTGCCTGGCCGGACCTGGCTGGCTTGGCCGCGATCATGGCCGCCCTGGCGCTCATGGCGAGCCAGCCCGCCCTCCACATCGCCACCGGCGTCGTGGTCGTGTCGATTGCCGGCCTGGCGGCGCTCGCCCAGGTGCTGAGCCAAGGGTCTCCGGTCTCGCAAACATCCTAGGCCTGCCGTGGTAGCGTCAGAAGCCGTGCTGCGGGTGTATCCATCGGCGTTGACCCTCGGGCAGAAAGCAACGGTCAGCCTTCAGACGGCCGGTTACAGCGCCACGAACATTCCGGCCAAGCCAAGAAAGGGCACCAGGGCCAAGGCACCGCGAGCGACGACGCCGGCTATGTTGATATGCCCCATTGCCGCTTCCTGGCGGGCCTGCAAGGCTGCAAGACGGGCCGCAAAGGAAGTACGCGGCGTACGGACGTTGCTGAAATAGGTGTTGGCCTGGCTGAAGTTCATCGTTGTCATAGCTTTGTCTCCGCTTGGAAAGCTGGCCGTCTCCGACCTACCAGGCTAGTTGCATCAGCCGTGCCACGTGGTTAAGTAATTGAATCCAAACAAGAAGCGGATCAAGCTAGCCTGCCTGAACGCAGTTGATGGGAATACTGAGCCAGATCATGGCTAACTTCGCCAACAAAGGCGGTTTCCGACAAACTTCGCTGTGACCCAAGCGGGACGAAGCAGCACGGCAGGACCTTGCGCCGGCACCAACCAGCAGATCGTTCCAGCCTTCGCATTGCCGGCCAGCAACCAAGCCCAAGCGTCGGCTAGATCAGCGGGCGCGGTCGTACGAGGGCAGACGCCGTTGCAGGGGCAGTTCCCGAGAGGATCGTCCTGACAGCCGATCGGCTTCCGCCGTGTCAGGGCCCTGTTGGAGTAAGCCCCTCGGCCTGCATGGCCCGGCGCACGCCGGGATCGGCGTGCATGCGTTGGCGGTGCGCCTGACAGGCGGGGAAGCTCCTCAACGCGTCCGGCAGCATGGCGGCCGCCCAGTTCAGCATGGGCGTGGCGTAGGCATCCACGATTGTGCGTTTGTCTTCCACCACCCAGCTTTGCCCGGCCAGCTGGCTGTCGAGCAGGCCCAGCTTGGCGCGAACCAGCGCCAGCCCTGCCGCTTTGACGTCCGCCAGCGCTGCCGCGTCCTTGGAGACGGTGTAGCGGCCAGGCATGAACACCGGCCAGAACGCCGGATGGAGGTCGCCGGTCAAGAAGGCGGTCCATTTGGCCACCGCCGCAGCCTGCTCGGACGAACGGTTATCCAGGAGGTCGGCCTCGGGATGCAGCAGAGCCAGGTAGTCCAGGATCGCCGCACATTGGGTGAGCGGCGCCACTCCGCCGTAATCCAGCGCCGGCACGGCGGCGGCGGGATTGATCGTCTTGAACGCCGGGTCGTGGGCGTCGGCCTTGATTGCCTCATAGGGGGCGCCAATCCACTCAAGCACGATATGCGGCGCCAGCGAGCACGCACCGGGCGCGTAATAAAGCTTCAGCACGGCATTCTCCTTCAGGTTCAGCGTGTCAGGACCACGATCTTCCCGCGGGCCCGGTTCTCTTCCATAGTCCGGTGCGCCTCGACGATCTCGTCGAGGTGGAAGACGCGCCCTACGGTCACGTGCAGCGCGCCGGCGGCGACCTGGTCGATCAGTTGCTGCATCGGCATGGCCATGAAGTCGCGCACGCCGCCGTCATAGGTAGTCAGGCCCACGCCGGTCGGGATCGCCTCCATCGGGCTGAAATCGGGCAGGCTCC
>CAXTVW010000001.1:0-115798 GCA_964247675.1 uncultured Acetobacteraceae bacterium | reverse complement strand
GCAAGAACGGCAAGGCGGCGCCGGCGAAGAAAGCGGCACCGGGGAAGAAGGCGGCTGTAGCGGCGAATGCGGCCCTGGCCGAGCCGGCCGCGGCGGCAGCTTCAGCCAGATTGCCTCGCGGCAAAGCCAAGCTACCCGCGAAGGGCAAAACCAAATCGCCTGTCAAAGGCAAGCCCGCCAGCAAGGCTGCAGCTTCTAGGCCGGCCAAAGCCGGCTAGGGATGCCAGGTGCCGCGTTCCCCCGGGGCTTTCGCATAAGGCCATTCCACGTTTCCCGCCGGCACAGCGAGAGAAAGTTCAGTCTAGTACAAACCGCAGCTCTCGGCATGGCGCGACCGGCAACTCTATCGTTTGCCGATGCCAGCGGTCGTACGTTTCGGGCACGAATTGTGATATGACCGCTGCGGCCTCAAGCGATGGAGAACCTGGTTGTCGCGTGTATCACATCGGATAACCCTGCGTGGCGTTGTAATATTGACGTTTCTCGCGTGCGTCATGGCCGCAAGCCGTCCCTCCTCCGCGCAGGAGATCAAGCTGCCGCCAGATGCCAAGCCGCTTCCTTTGACGACAGTAGCACGCTCGGTGCCGGAGTTGATCGCCGACGGTTACGAAGTCGTCAGCCTCAACGAAGGCCTGGGCGGCTCGGCTATCCTGATGCGCAAGGCGTCCAGCGTCATCCTGTGCACCCTTGGCTCCTACGGCTCACCGGCCGAACCGAAGGTGTTCACCCGCTGCCAGCGCCTGTCCAATGGCTGACCTCACTGACGCGCTCGCGGCCGAACGGGAGGCGCAATCGAGCTTCTCCTGCCTGCTCCTCCGATCCAGTCCCGCCTTTGGTTCTCTCCCGGGGTTGCAAGCACACCGACAGGCATAGCTTGGTATAAGAGCCGCTACCTTGCTGCCTCGCCACATCAGACTTAACACGGGTCAGCTCGCTCAAATGTCGATAGACCGGGGCCAAGGCAGCAATCCCAACGACACGGATGTGACCTACTGATTGAGCCATAATCGTACAGCCCGCCGCCGGAGCGCCTGAGATTGCGCAAAGGTGGCCGCAAGCCGACCCATCGCGGCGCCCCCAACGCCGACCCTGCGGCACCCGCCGCCGGACTACCCTCGCGCGAGGCGTTGCGGCAGTTCATACGCGATGCCGGCGGACGCGTCGGCAAGCGCGAGATCGCCCGCGAGTTCAAGCTCGGCGCCGACCAGCGCGGGGCGTTGCGCGACCTGCTCCGCGATCTCTCGGGCAAAGGCGACATCGCACCCGCCGGCCACAAGCGCTTTTCCCAGCCCGGCCGCCTGCCGGACGTCACCGTGGTGCAGGTGACCGGCACCGACCCGGACGGCGACCCGGTCGCACGCCCCGTCGGCTGGGAAGGCGACGGGCCGCCGCCGCTGGTTCTGATGGTGCGCGAGCCGCGCGGCCAGGCCGCCCTCGCGCCAGGCCAGCGCGTGCTCGCCCGCCTGAAGCCGATCGGCGGCAACAAATACGAGGGGCGCACCATCAAGCGCCTGGCCGAGTCGCCGGCGCGCATACTCGGGGTGTTCCGCGCGCCCAACCGGCTGGTGCCCACGGACCGGCGCAGCAAGGCCGAATGGCGCATCCCCGAAGGCGAGACGAACGGCGCGGAAGACGGCGAGATCGTGCTGGCCGAACCGCTGCCAGGCGGCGCCTACGGCCTGAAGCCCGCACAGATCACCGAGCGGCTCGGCAACATCGGCGACGCGCGCTCCGTCAGCCTGATCTGCATACACACCCATGACATCCCGACGGTGTTCTCCCCCGAGGCGCTGGCGGATGCGAAACGCGCCCGCGCCACCCCGCTCGGCAAACGCACGGACCTGCGCGAAACCCCGCTGATCACCATAGACGGCGAGGACGCACGCGACTTCGACGACGCGGTGTATGCCGAGCCGGACGGCGACGGCCACCGCATCATCGTGGCGATCGCCGACGTGGCGCATTACGTCCGTCCGGATTCGCCGCTGGACCGCGACGCCCGCCTGCGCGGCAACAGCTGCTACTTCCCAGACCGCGTGGTCCCCATGCTGCCCGAACAACTCTCCAACGGCTGGTGCAGCCTGCGCCCGAACGAGGACCGCGGCTGCCTGT
The DNA here is from genome assembly GCA_964247675.1 of uncultured Acetobacteraceae bacterium. GTDB lineage: Bacteria > Pseudomonadota > Alphaproteobacteria > Acetobacterales > Acetobacteraceae > BOG-908. Next base: position 113,686 of record CAXTVW010000001.1, on the reverse strand, counting down.
TCGTGGAGATGTTCGTGGGCGCGGACGGCCGCAAGACGCGCCACCGTTTCGGGCGCGGCCTGATGCGCTCCGCCGCCCGCCTCACCTACACGCAGGTGCAGGACGCGTTCGATGCCAAAGACGCACTAAGTCTGGACCCGGGTTTCCTGCCCGCGCTCTATGCCGCGTTCCGTGCGCTGCTCGCCGCCAGGCAGACGCGCGGGACGCTGGACCTGGACCTGCCGGAACGCCGCGTGATCCTGGACGAGGCGGGCCACGTCGCCAGCATCGCGCCGCGGCCGCGCCTGGACAGCCACAAGCTGATCGAGGAGTTCATGGTGCTGGCCAACGTGGCCGCCGCCGAGGAGCTCGAGCGCCTGCACCGCTCCTGCATGTACCGGGTGCATGCGCCGCCGTCGGAAGAAAAACTGGCCAATCTGCGCCAGTTCCTCGGCACGCTGGAGATCAGCCTGGCGCCCGGAGCGAAAGTCTCTCCGCGCGATCTGGACCACGTGCTGAAAAAGGTGGCCGGCACCGAGCACGCGGCGATGGTCAACGAGGTGATGCTGCGCAGCCAGAGCCAGGCCGCCTACAGCCCGGAAAATATCGGCCATTTCGGTTTGTCGCTGCCCCGTTATGCGCATTTCACGAGTCCGATACGCCGCTACGCGGACCTGCTGGTGCATCGCGCGCTGATCGCCGGCCTGAAGCTCGGCCTGGGCGCGCTGTCGGACGCGGAGGTGGCGAGCTTCGAAGACACCGCGGAACACATCTCGGGTACGGAACGGCGCGCGGCCTTGGCCGAGCGCGAAGCAATAGACCGTTACCTTGCTGCCTACATGGCGGATAAAGTAGGTGCCACCTTCGAGGCACGCATATCCGGCGTGACCCGTTTCGGGTTATTTATTACCGTGCAGGGAAACGGGGCCACGGGCTTGCTTCCGATCTCGACCCTGCCCGACGATTACTGGATACACGACGAGGCGACGCAATCCCTGACCGGCCGCAAGACGCGCAAGACGTTTCGCCTGACGCAGGACGTGACTGTTCGGCTGGCAGAGGCAAGCCCGATCACGGGAGGACTGATTTTCGCGTTGGCGCAGGGGTCGCGCGGCAAGTAAGGCAGGCAAGTAGTCCTTTTTCGAAAAAAAGGACGCCTGTGCAGCAGCCGGGTAATCCCGAACAGACGCGGGAGCGGACGCAGCGCCAGGGACAAAAGTTTTTTGCTTCTTTTTTTCAAAAAAGAAGGCCTTTCTTCCTTGCCTTCCTCCTCGTCCACGCCCTCCCCGCCCAAGCCGCCTTCGAGGCCCCGCTGGCAGGCCGCGTCTTCAGCGCCGCCCTGGCCTTCGCCGCGCCGCGCACCCTGGAGCCCGCCACAGCGCAGCAACTGACGATGTGGGGCCTGCACGGCATCACCGCGCTGGACCCCGCGCTGACCGCAGACCTGCACGGCCCCCGCCTGCAGCTCACCGACGGCACCCGCATGCTGCTGGACCGCGCGGCGCCCGCGCCCGACGACGCGGAAGCCTGGGGCCACGCCGCCGCGGAGGTGGAGGCCGCCGCCTATGCGGAATCGCCCACCTTGCGCGCGGCCGGCACGCAAGGCCTGATCCAGGGTTTCTTCGACGAGATGTTCAACCATCTCGACCCGTATTCCCGCTACGAACCGCCCGCGCCTGCCGAGGCAGAGCGCACCAAGCTGTCCCAGGACGCCTCGGCCGGCATCGGCGTGGTCGTGCGCGGCCGCACGGTGGCGATAGACAGCCTGGTGCCCGACGGTCCCGGCCAGGAGGCCGGCGCACGTGTGGGGGACCGCATCCTGGCCGTCGATGGGCAGCGTGTGCGCGCCAGCCAGCTCGACCGGGTGCGCGAGGCGCTGTCCGGCCCAGAGGGCACCAACATCACCGTGAGCGTGCGCGGGCTGGACGGCCTGGCGCGCACCCTGCCGCTGACGCTGGCCTACGTGCCGCCGGAGACGGTGTTCTCCGAGCGCACCGGGAACATGCTGGTGATCCGTATCAGCAGCTTCACCAGCAACACCGCCGAGCGGCTGAGCGAGGCGCTGGAAGCCGGCCTCGCCGCCAAGCCGCCGCCCGCCGCCATCGTGGTGGATCTGCGCGGCAACCGGGGCGGGCTGCTGCGCCAGGCCGTGACTAGCGTAGCGCTGCTGGCCGATCACGGCGTGATCGCCAGCACCGCCGGCCGCGCGCCGGAAGCCACGCATGACTGGCGCATCGACGGCGGCGACCTGACGCACGGCCTGCCGGTGATCGTCCTGGTGGATGGCCGGTCCGCCAGCGCCTCCGAGATCATGGCGGCCGCACTCGCCGATCTCGGCCGCGGCGTGGTGGTGGGCAGCGCCACGCTCGGCAAGGGGCTGGTGCAGACGATCACCCGCCTGCCGGACGGCGGCGAGCTGTTCGTCACCTGGAGCCGCGTGCTGGCGCCACGCGGCTGGCCCATCCAGTCGCTGGGCGTGATCCCGCAGGTCTGCACCAGTCCCGGGCCGCACGCGCTGACGGATGTCCCGGCCGGCATCACCGGCATGAAGGAGGCGGTGGCGCAGGCGCGCGCCGCCCGGGCGCCGCTGCCGGTGGCCCAGGTGCTGGCCATCCGTGCGGCGTGCCCGGCCTCGGAGGGCGATGATGGGGACATGCGGACGGCGCAGTTCCTGGCGGATCATCCGGCGGCTTACAAGGCGGCTTTGCTTCCGGCGGAGTGAAGGAAGCAAGGCCTTCTTTTTTGAAAAAAAGAAGCAAAAAACTTTTTCTCCCTGTCGGCGGAGGCTGAAACAGCCGCGCCTTGAGGAAAAAGATTTTGTCTCCGCTTTTTCCAAAAACGACTGCTTGCTTTCTTTTCTTCAACCCCCGTTTGCGCGCCGCGTCTCACGCGCTATGCATGCAGGCTGGGAGCCCGATCATGGAAGACGATACCGAAGTAAGCGACGGCGCCGACGGCACGCCAGACAGCCTGCTTCCTTACGACCAATGGATGGAGGACGCGCTGCGCGCGGTGGTCGCCCGCGCCCTGTCTCACGTGATCGCCGAAGGCTTGCCGGGCGAGCACCATTTTTACATTACGTTCCGCACCGACTATCCGGGGGTGAATATCCCCGCGCGGCTGCGGCAGAAATGGCCCGAAGAGATGACCATTGTCCTGCAGCACCAGTTCAAGGATCTGTTCGTGGACGAAAGCGCCGGCGTGTTCGGCGTCAACCTGTCCTTCGGCGGGGTGAACTCCGCGCTGACGGTGCCGCTGGCCGCGGTGACCGCGTTCGTGGACCCGCAGGTGCAGTTCGGCTTGCGGTTCAGGGCGGTGGCGCCTGTGGCGGAAGCGGAGCCGCAGGCCGTGGAGCCGGCGGCCGTGCCGGCGCCCGATGCTACGCCGCAGATCGTCAGCCTGGATGCGTTTCGGCGGAAGCGGGATTAAGGAAGGAAGGCCTTCTTTTTTGAAAAAAAGAAGCAAAAAACTTTTGCTCCTGACGCCCTCTCAGCGCTTGGCTTTGTCCTAAGACTTCCGGCTGCCGCAAATGCGGGGTGATGAAAGTTTTTTGCTTCTTTTTTTCAAAAAAGAAGGCCTTGCTTGCTTCCTCTAAGCTGGCAAGCTCGCCGCCTCCTCCAGCACGCGTGCGGAAGGCGCCACCCCGCGCAGGTAAGCATCCATCACCTCTGCCGCCGGGCCTTCCATGACGATGCGCCCGTGGTCCATCCACAGCACGCGCGTGCACCAATCCAGCACGGCGCCGGATTGGTGCGAGGAGAGCACCAGGATATCCGCGCCGCGCACCACGCTTTCCAGGCGGGCGCGGGCCTTTGCCATGAAGCTCGCATCGCCGGCGAGGAACCACTCGTCCATCAGCAGCACCTGCGGACGGATGCAGGTGGCTAGCGCGAAGCCGAGGCGGACGATCATGCCGGAGCTGTAGAAGCGCACAGGCAGGTCCAGGAACTCGCCAAGCTCGGCGAAGTCCTGCACGTCCGCCTCCATCGCGTCGATCTGAGACTTGTTGAAGCCGTTGTAGAGGCCGCGCAGCATGATGTTCTCGCGGCCTGTCAGGTCCATGTTCATGCCGAGCTGCGGATCCAGCAGCGCGTTGAGGCTGCCCTCCACGCGTATGTGGCCGGCGATCGGCTCGTAGATGCCGGCGATCGTGCGCAGCAATGTGGTCTTGCCGGCGCCGTTTGTGCCGACCAGGCCCAGGCGGTCGCCGCTTCGCAGATCGATGTTGATGTTGCGCAAGGCCTGCACCACCACGCGCTGGCGGGTGTCCTCGCCCAGCCGCCCAGACGCGGCCGCGAACACCGTTTTCTTCAGGCTGCGCGCGCTGCCGTGATACAGCGGAAAATCGACGGAAACATTCTCGACCTGGATGTGGGCCATGGGTTCTGGGTCTTTTACAGAGGGGGGACAGTCCTTTCCGGGAAAGGAACAGGACCTGTTCGGCGCCCTGGTTTGCAGGACGGCAGTTTCACATCCAGTAGGCGAGCCGCGTCCTTACCCGAACGAACACGAACCAGGTGAGGCCGCAGAACAGCGCGCTGTCGATGAGCGCCAGGGTCCAGACCAATGGAGAGACCGACTGGCCAAGCAACGGCGCACGCACGGTTTCCAGCAACGCGTCAAACGGATTGTAGGGCAGCCACCAGCCATGCGCGCCGAGCTGCCCGGGCAGCCAGACAATCGGCGTGATGAAGAACGCGATCTGCATGATGCTGCCGACGATGGGCGGGATATCGCGGAAGCGCGCGCACAGGCTGCCGAGCAGCAGGCAGGCGGCGAACCCGTCCACCGTCCAGAGCACGAAGCCCAGCAGGCTTTGGGCGGCGACGTAGCCTGGCCAGACCGAGAAGATGGCGAACACGCCGACGATCACCGGCAGGTTGTGGGCGAACGAGATGGCGGTCCGCACAACCACGCGCAAAGCATGCACGAAGAACGGCATGCGCATCGCGCGTATGGTGCCCTCGGCCTGGGTGAAGGTGTTGCAGGCGTCGCCCACCAGGCCACCGATGGCGTTCCAGGTGACCAGCGAGAGTGCGAGGAAGGGTAAGTAGGTGTGCAGGTCCTGGTGGAACAGCACGCTGTAGAGCCCGCCCATGGCGCCGATCCACACCGCGGTGGAGATGGTCAGCCAGAACGGGCCGAGCAGCGAGCCGCGGTATTTCAGCTTGATGTCCAGCCAGCCGAGCGTGACGCCGAGCCGCCATAGTGCGGCGCCTTCGACGAGATCGGTCCAGGCCAGGCGGTTGCGCTTGGTCCGGGTGACGTCCGCGCCGATGTCCATCGTGGAGGTGGCCAGCCGCGGCAGGGCTGGCTCCGTGATAGCTGGCGCGGCTATCGCATCTGGCTCGGATATCGCATTCATGGCTGGGGCCGGGTACTCCATCTGGCCAACGCGGGCAACTGCAAGACAAACGCGCTTCCTGCCGAAAAAAACAGCAAAAAGTTTTGCGAAGCGATGCAGTTAAAGAAAGCAAGCAGTCCTTTTTTGAAAAAAAGGATCAAAAAACTTTTCCTCCCCGGCATCTGCAGCAGCCGCATGCCCGAGGACAAATCGAAGCCTGTCAAAAGCGCAGGGGTAAAAGTTTTTTGCTTCTTTTTTTCAAAAAAGAAGGCCTTTCTTTCTTTCGCAACGCATCGCGTCAGGCTGCTCCTCCTCCTGGCATCCGGCTCCCTGGCAAGTGCCGCCTGCGCGCAGACCCACCGCGGCGGCGTGATGCATTTCGCCTCCTACCAGGCGGACGGCACGATCGACCCGCAGATCAGCTACACGACGGATGTCTGGCAGGTGCTGTCGGTGACGCAGGACCAGCTGCTGTGCTTCCGCAAGGCCGAAGGCGCCGAGGGCACGGTGCTGGTGCCGGACCTGGCGGAGGCGTTGCCGGAGATACAAGACGGCGGGCGCACCTACGTGTTCCGGCTGCGCCGCGGCGTGCGGTTCTCCGACGGTCGGGAGGTTGGCGTGGCCGACGTGGTGGCCAGCTTCCGCCGCATGTTCCGCGTCTCCGGACCGAACACAGGCAGCTGGTACGGCATCATCGTGGGCGCGCAGGCCTGCCTGGCGCATCCCGCCGGCTGCATGCTGGAAGGCGGCGTGGCGGGAGACGCGGCCGCGCGCACCGTGACCATCCACCTGACCCGGCCGGACAGCGAGTTCGCCCAGAAGATCGCCCTGCCGTTCGCCGCCATATTGCCGGCCGACACGCCGGCGCATGACCTGGGCACCACGCCGCCGGCGGCCACCGGGCCATACAGGGTGGCGAGCTATGACCCGCTGCGCGCCATGGTGCTGATACGCAACCCGTATTTCCACCAATGGAGCGAGGACGCCCAGCCGGACGGCCATGCCGACCGCATCGAGATACGCTACGGGTTGCAGACGGAATCCGAGGTGAGCGCGATAGAGAACGGCGCGCTGGACTGGATGAGCGACCCGCCGCCGCTGGACCGCCTGGCGGAGATCGGCGGCCACTACGCGCGCCTCGCGCACATCCACCCCATGCTGGCCTACTACTACCTGATGATGAACACGCATCTGCCGCCGTTCAACGACGTGCGGGCGCGCCAGGCGGTGGCGATGGCGGTCAACCGCCGCGTGCTGGCGAACCTGTATGGCGGGCCGGCGCTTGGCACGCCTTTGTGCCACCTGCTGCCGGAGGGACTGTTCGGCTCGCAGCCTTACTGCCCTTACACCTTGAACCCCGGCGACGAATGGCATGCGCCGGACCTGGCGCGCGCGCGGGCGCTGGTGGCGGCGTCCGGGACGGCCGGCATGCGGGTGACGCTGATCGCCTCGGACCGCGACGTGGAGCACAGCATGGGCGTCTATCTGCAAAGCGTGCTGTCCGACATCGGCTATGACGCGCGTCTGCACGCCATCTCCTTCAACATTCGCGACCCCTACCTCTCGAATTCCAACAACCGCGTGCAGATCGGGCTGGCGAACTGGTACCAGGACTATCCGGCCCCTTCGGACTTCCTCAACGTGCTGTTCTCCTGCGCCGGCTACCATCCGGGTTCCGACGCCTCCTACAACATGAGCGGGTTCTGCGATCCGGCCGTGGATGCGCGCATGCAGGACGCCATGGCGGCCGAGCTGACCGACCCGGCCGGCGCGGCGCGGATGTGGGCGTCTGTGGACCACGACCTGACCGATCGCGCGCCCAGCACCGCGCTGTTCCAGATACATTGGCTGGACCTGGTCTCTCCCCGGTTCGGCGGTTTCACCTTCAGTCCGATCTCCCACATGATCTTCTCGAAAGCCTGGGTGCAGTGAGCGATGGGCCTTGGGCGGTCGCCTGGCGCCGGCTGCGGCGGGACCGGGCCGCGGTGGTGTCCGCCTGCGTGCTGCTGGCCATCGTGCTGGGCTGCGCGCTGGCGCCGTTCTACGCACGCGATGTGGCGGGCAGCGACCCGTTCCGGCCGAACCTGGACGGCAGCGTGGTGATAGGCGGGCGCACGCTGGACATCCTGCAGGCTGCCGACAACCCGCTGCATCTCGGCTCGGCGCCGATCGGCGCCACCTGGCACGACGCGTATTTCCTCGGCGCCGACGGCCAGGGGCGCGACGTGGCGGCCCGGCTGCTCTATGGCGGGCGGAACTCGCTGCTGATCGCGGGCGCGGCCACGATCGTCTGCCTGGCACTGGCGGCGCTGGTGGGGATCGTGGCCGGCTACGCGGGCGGCTGGACGGACCAGGTGCTGTCCCGCCTGCTGGATATACTCTGGGCGTTTCCGGTGTACCTGCTGGCCATCTCGCTATCCGTGGTGCTGATCAGCCAGGGCCTGCAGCTGGGACCGTTCACCATCGAGGCGGACAGCCTGCTGCTGCCGATCGCCATCATCGGCATCGTCTATGTGCCGTATGCGGCCAGGCCGGTGCGCGGCCAGGTGCTGGCCCTGTCGCAAAGCGAGTTCGTCCTCGCCGCGCAGTGCCTGGGCGTGGGCAGCCGCCGCATCCTGCTGCGTGACATTCTGCCGAACGTGGCGAGCACGCTGATCGTGTTCGCGCCGCTGATCATGGCGCTCAACCTGCTAACGGAGAGCGCGCTGAGCTTTCTGCAGATAGGCGTGCAGCCGCCGGCGGCGAGCTGGGGCACGATCATTGCAGACGGGCAGACGCTTATCTACGTGCGGCCGCTGGTGGCCGTGGCACCCGGGGTGATGATCGTGGTGACGGTGCTGGCGCTGAACGTGCTGGGGGATGGATTGCGGGACGCGCTGGATACGCGGGCGAAGTTGCGGGTGTGAGGGAAGCAAGCAAGGCCTTCTTTTTTGAAAAAAAGAAGAAAAAAACTTTTGTCACCGCGCATTTGCAGCAGTCCGGTTTGATCCGGACAGGCGCGCTGCGTTTCAGCAGCGTCAGTAGTAAAAGTTTTTTGGTTCTTTTTTTCAAAAAAGAACTGCTTGCTTGCTGATGCTAATTTTCGCCCGCCTAGCCCAGATGCTGTTCGTCCTCTTCGGCATAAGCGTCCTCGTCTTCCTGATCTTCTTCGCCACACCTGGCGCCGATCCCGCAGCGCGCATCGCCGGGCGCAGTGCCACGCCCGAAGTACTGGCAGCCGTGCGGCATGATTTCGGGTTCGACCGGCCAATGCCGGTGCAATACGCGCTGATGATGAAGCGGCTGTTCGTGACGCAGGATCTGACGAGTTTCGTCAACCGCGGGCAACGCGTGGTCCCGGAGATTGTCGCGGGCGCGCCGGTGACGCTGTCCCTGGTTGTGGGCGCGGCAGTGCTTTGGGTGCTGGGCGGATTGGCGATCGGTATCACGGCGGCGCTGACGCGCGGCGGGGTTTCGGACAGGGTGCTGATGGTGGCCGGGCTGGTCGGTGTTTCGATGCCGGTGTTCTGGGTGGGGCAGATGGCGAATTTGCTGACGCAGAGCCGGATGCACGATAGCTGGCTGTTTTCCTGGGTGCCGCCGTTGGGCTACACGCCGTTGAGCGAGGACCCGGTGCTGTGGTTCAAGACGTTGCTGATCCCGTGGGCGACGTTGGCGCTGCTCTACATGGGGCTGTACGGGCGCGTGCTGCGGGCCAGCCTCATCGAGGCGTATCAGGAGGATTTCGTGCGCACGGCGCGGGCGAAGGGGCTGAGCGAGACGCGCATCCTGTTGCATCACGCGCTGCGCACGTCGCTGATCACGTTCGTCTCGCTGTTCGGACTGGATTTCGGGGCGCTGGTCGGTGGCGGGGCGCTGCTGACGGAGGTGGTGTTCAGCCTGCAGGGCGTGGGAAAACTCACGTTCGATGCACTGCAGAATCTTGATCTGCCGGTGATCATGGCCTGCGTGATGTATGCGTCGTTCTTCGTGGTGGCGGCCAACGCGGCGGTGGATGTGGCCTATGTGCTGCTCGATCCGCGTGTCAGGCTGAAGCGTGGCTGATACGCTGCTAGAGGTGCGCGATCTGTGCATCGATTTCCGCACGCGCCAGGGTGTCGTGCGCGCGGTGGATGGCGTGTCGTTCAGCGTGGGCACAGGCGAGATCGTGGGGCTGGTTGGCGAGTCGGGATCGGGCAAGACGCTGACGATGATGTCCGTGCTCGGGCTGATTTCCGATCCGAACGCCGTGGTTTCAGGCTCGCTGCGCTACAAGGGGCGCGAGCTGGCGGGATTGCCGCCGCGGGCGTGGCGGCAAGTGCGCGGGCGGGAGATCGCGATGATCTTCCAGGACCCGATGAGTGCGATGAACCCGGTGCACACGATCGGCTGGCAGATCGTGGAGCAGATACGCGCGCACCTGCCGCTGTCGCGCCGACAGGCACGGACGCGCGCGGTGGATTTGCTGGCGCGCATGGGCATACCGGCGCCGGACCAGGCGTTCGGCCGCTATCCGCACCAATTGTCCGGCGGCATGCGGCAGCGCGCGATGATCGCGATGGCGCTGAGCTGCGACCCTTCTTTGCTGATTGCCGACGAGCCGACGACCGCGCTGGACGTGACGGTGCAGGCGCAGATCCTGGCGTTGCTGCGCGCGCTGCGGGCGGATTTCGGCTCCAGCATCGTGTTCATCACGCATGATCTGGGCGTGGTGGGCGAACTCGCGGACCGGGTGATGGTGATGTACGCGGGAAGGCTGGTGGAGCGCGGGCCGGTGGCCGACATGTTGGCGCATCCGGCGCACCCCTACACACAGGGGCTGCTTGCGAGCATTCCGCCGATGTCCGGCGCGCGGCCGCGCCGGCTGCTGGCGATCCCCGGCGCGCCGCCCTCGCCGGCGGAGCGGCCGGACGGTTGCGCCTTCCAGCCGCGCTGCGCCCGCCGGTTTGAACGATGCGTGGCAAGGCCTGCGCTTTTCGCATGCGGCACCCAGGATGCCGCGTGTTTCCTGGTGGAACACCAGCTGGCGTGATCCTGCTGGAAGCGGTGGCGCTGTCGAAGACCTATGCCGCCGGGCGCGGCCGTGTCCTGCACGCGGTGGACGAAGTCTCGCTACGCGTGAACCGCGGAGAGACTGTCGGCCTGGTGGGTGAATCCGGCTGCGGCAAATCCACTTTGGGACGTTGCCTGTTGCGCTTGCAGCCGGTGACGGACGGCGCAGTCCGCTTTGCCGGCCAGGACATCACAAGCACCTCGATGCGCGCGCTGCGGCCGTTGCGCACGCGCATGCAGATGGTGTTCCAGGACCCTGTGGCGTCGCTGAACCCGCGCCGGCGCGTGGGCGACCTGATCGCCGAACCGTTGCGCGTGCACCGCCTGCCGGACGGCCGCCGGCGCAGCACCGAAGCCGTGGCCGCCCGCGTATCCGAACTGCTGGACCTGGTCGGGCTCCGACGCGACCAGATGCAGCGCTACAGCCACGAATTCTCCGGCGGACAACGGCAGCGGATCGGCATCGCACGCGCTTTGGCGCTGGGGCCGGAACTGGTGGTGGCCGACGAACCCGTCTCCGCGCTGGACGTCAGCGTGCAGGCGCAGGTGGTGAACCTGCTGATGGATCTGCAGGAACGGCTCGGCCTGACGATGCTGTTCATCGCCCATGATCTGGCCGTGGTGCGCCAGGTGGCCACGCGCGTGGCGGTCATGTACCTGGGTTCGATCGTGGAGACCGGCCCTACGGAAGAAGTGTTCGCGCAGCCGGCGCACCATTACACGGCCGCATTGCTGGCGGCGGTTCCGGGCGGGCGGGACAGCATGGTGCCGCCTTTGCGCGGCGAAGTGCCTAGCCCGTTGGACCCGCCGGCCGGGTGCAAGTTCCACACGCGCTGTCCGCGCGCGGAGGCGCGGTGTTCGGCGGAGCGGCCTGTGCTGCGTGGGGTTGCGGCTGGGCGGGAGGTGGCTTGTCACTTTCCGAAGTAGGCAGGCAAGGCCTTCTTTTTTGCAAAAAAGAAGCAAAAAACTTTTGCTATGGCTGTCGCGGACTCTGCCGGACAGGTCCGCGACAGCGTAGATAAAAGTGTTCGGCTTTACTTGCTGGACCGATCCAACCGCAGCGTCATGCAGTAAGCGCCGCCACCCGACAAAATGAAGGGATCCAGATCAACGTCGGACACCTGGTATCCCCGCTCCGTCAGCATCCCCCGCACATGATCCGGCGCACGGGCCATCACCACGGTCCGCTCGATGTTCACCGCGTTCACGCAGAACGCGGCGGCGTCCTCGGCCGAGGCCTCCAGGCGCTGCTCCGGCGCAACATGGGCGTGGATCAAAGCAAGCGAATCCGCGGTAAAGGCGGGCGGGTAGAACAGGACCTCGCCGCCGGTAAGCGGACAGAAGCAGGTATCCAGGTGGTAGAACTGGTTCGTGGCGAGTTCCAGCTCAACCACCGGCTTGGCGAAGAAGCGCGCCACTTCGGCGGTGGCGGCGTGGATCGAGCGCTGGCCGTAGCCGCACCAGAAATGCTGGCGCGTGCGGTCCCAGATGGCGTCGCCGGCACCCTCCTGGAAGCAGTCTTGCGGGAAGATCGCCACCTCTTCCAGCAGACCGCGGGCGCGGAAGGCCTCCAGGGCGGCGTAGTTCGGGCCTTCCTCGCCGCGGCGTTCGGCGCAGGCGAAGCGGGCGACGATGGCGCGGCGGTCCAGCACGATGGCGGCGTTGGCGGGAAACACCATGTCCGGCTGGCCAGCCACGCCGGGCACGATCTCCAGCGTGGCGCCGGCGGCCTGCAGGGCGGCGCGAAGCGCATCGAAGCTGGCGCGGGCGTCGGCGGCGTGGCCGGCGGGGTCGGCGGCCCAGTCGCCCGGCTTCATCCAGGGGTTGATCACGTAGCTGACGTTAAAATGCGCGGGATCGACGAGCATGATGCTCGGGGAGACGGTCATGGGGCAGCCTTCAGGTGGACGCTCTAGCGTTCTTGAGCCGCCCTGTAACCCATCAGGAAGCGGATGTCAGGTGATGCCTTCCCGACAGGACGCGAAAATTATCTCTTCAGCGGCCCGCCAGCATACCTTGTGGCCACAGAGTGATACGCGTGCGCCTGTATTGCGGCATCGCAGCCAGAAACGTTCCCAAAACGGCAACTTTCCTCACGGGACGCAGTTTCAGTGTCACTTCGCGACTATTGCAAGGGGATACGCACGATGGGCCTGATACTTTTGATCATATTGGTGATCCTGCTGTTTGGCGGCGGGCTTGGCACCACGTTCGGCGGCTGGGGCGGCGCGGATTACGGCCATTACGGTTACGGTGGGATCGGCCTTGGCACCATCCTGCTCATCGTGCTGATCGTCATGCTGCTGCGTCGCGCTTAGGCAGGTAAGCAAGGCCTTTTTTTGAAAAAAAAAGCAAAAAACTTTTGCTCCCCGCCGTTGCAGGCAAGTGTGCTAGTTACTGCAACACGCATTTCGATGCAGGCGTCGGGAGCAAAAGTTTTTTGGTCCTTTTTTTCAAAAAAGGACTGCTTTCTTTCTTATACTACGCCCGAACGATAAACCCGCCGCCAAGCACACGCTCGCCCGCGTAAAGCACGCACCCCTGCCCCGGCGCCGGCAGCGCCTGCTCCTCCAGCTCCACCACCGCTCCTGCGCCGGCCACGGGGATAACCCGAGCCGCACGTAAGCCGTCGCGCGCGCGCAGTTTCACGTGGCAGGATACGCCGCGCTCCGCTGGATCGATTAGCCAGTTCATCTCCCGCAAGCGAAGCTGCGTCGTTCCGGACGCCCTTGGCCCCACCACCACGCGGCGCGTGCCCGGCTCCAGGCGGACCACCACCCGGCCCTCGGCGCCGGCCACGCCCAGCCGCTTGGCCTGGCCGACCGTGTAGCGGCCCACGCCTTGGTGGCCGCCGAGCACGCTGCCATCCTCCGCCACGATGTCTCCCGGCTCGGCCGCGTCCGGCCGCAGCCTGGCCACCAGGTCCGCGTAGCTGCCGTTCGGCACGAAGCAGATGTCCTGGCTGTCCGGCTTCTCCGCCACTGCCAGGCCGAGCCGGGCGGCCACGTGGCGAGTGGCGGCCTTGTCCGGCATCTCGCCGAGCGGAAAGCGGCAGAACGCCAGCTGCGCGCGCGTGGTGGCGAACAGGAACCAGCTCTGGTCGCGCTGCGGGTCGGCCGCCCGGTGCAGCTCGGCGCCGCCCGGGCCTTCCACGCGACGTACGTAGTGGCCGGTGGCCAGCGCCTCGGCGCCCAGGTCCCGCGCCATGCCGAGCAGATCGGTAAATTTCGGCCCCTGGTTGCAGCGCACGCACGGCACCGGCGTCTCGCCCGCGGCGTAAGACCCGGCGAAATCGTCGATCACCGCAGCCCGGAAGCGGGCTTCGGCATCGAGCACGTAATGCGGGATGCCGAGCCGGTCGGCCACGTCGCGCGCGTCATGGATGTCCTGACCCGCGCAGCACGCACCCTTACGGGACGCGGCGGCGCCGTGGTCGTAGAGCTGCAGGGTGATGCCTATGACTTCGTGCCCGGCCTCGTGCAGCAGGCCTGCGACAACGCTGCTGTCCACGCCGCCGGACATGGCTACGACAATGCGCACGGAATTTGGGGGCTTTCGGTTAGGCGAAGGAAGTAAGCAGTTCTTTTTTGAAAAAAAGAACCAAAAAACTTTTACTATCCCGCATCTGCAGCAGCGGGCGCTTCAGGAAACATCGAAGCTGCTGGACAGGCGGAAGAGATAAAAGTTTTTTGGTTCTTTTTTTCAAAAAAGAACTGCTTGCTTGCCTTGCCTCAGGACGTCTTCGCTGCGCCCTGCACATTCACCGTCACGTTCAGCGTCGTGTAGCCGCTCTGCCCACGCAGGATCAGCCGCACTGTGAAGCTGTCGGGCCCCACGTAGCCGGGCTTGGCCGAATACTCCACGCTGGTTTTGCCGTTGTAGCGCACCACCGTCTCGTCGCCGTGCAGCGGCCGGGCGGGCACCAGCGGCGCGTCGTAGGGCTGGCCGTTGCCGGCGGTCAGCGTGGCCGCGCAATAGCCGCCGTCATTGCTGATGGTCATGGCGATCGGGGTGGTCCCGCCGTCCGCCGCGTGGAACGGGGTCACGGTGCACAGGGCAGCCGGGGGCGGCCCGCGGTGCAGCGGCAGCGGTGCTGCCGGCGCTTCGGCCACCGGCGCGGGCGGTTTTGCGCAGCCGGAGAGCAGCAGGGCGAACACCAGCGTGCCGGAAGCGAGGGTCGGGACGGCGAGACGTGGCTGCACTAGGACGGAACTCCGCTGTGTGGGCGTTTGACGCCGTGCCATAGCGTGACGCGGCGCGCCCGGCCAGTAGCCTATGAGTGTAACCGGATCACAACAGCCAGCGATTTTCAGTTGCGTCCGTCACCCACACCCGATTTATCTCTGCACGCCCAATCAAATCCCGCGTTTGCCGGAGTTTCCTCATGCGACTTCTCACCGCCAGCCTCCTCGCCGCCGGCCTGCTCGCGTCCCCCTGCCTGCAGGCGGCCACCAAGCACCCCAAGTCCAGCAAAGCCGTGGCCATGGGCGCCCCGGCCTGCGAATTCGACGCCGATCGCACCGCCTTCGACATCGAGGGCCTGAAAAGCCAGCTCATGCTGACCGCCCTGGCCTGCAAGAAGCAGGACAAGTACAACGAGTTCATGTCCCGCTATAAGCCACAGGTGGCCAATGCGGAGGCGGGCCTGGCCACGTATTTCAAGCGCTCCTACGGCCGCCAGGGGCAGACGCAGTATGACGCCTACATCACCAACCTGGCCGACGAGCAGGAGAAGGACGGGCTGAAATCCGGCACCGCCTATTGCGAGAACCTGGAAGTGATGTTCGACGAGGTGATGAGCCTGCACGACGCGTCCGAACTGCACGACTTTACGAACGCCAAGGCGATCGTGCAGCCGATCACGTTCGAGACCTGCACGGGCGCGCCGCCTAGCTCGGGGCACAAGTCTCGGCACGTTTCGACCAAGCATTCCTAAGAAAGGCAAGTAAGCAAGGCCTTCTTTTTTGAAAAAAAGAAGCAAAAAACTTTTACTACCCCGCATTTTCAGCGCGCGTGTTTGTCCGGCAATACCCGAGTGCTACAAATGCGGAGAAGCAAAAGTTTTTTGCTTCTTTTTTTCAAAAAAGAAGGCTGTGCTTACTTACCCAAATCATCCCGCATCGTCACGAATTGCGGCTCGGCCGGCATCCGTGCGGGATCGAGCAGCCAGGCGTCACCGTCCGCCTCGAACCCCGAACTGCTATACAGGCTTTGGCAGGGCTGGTTGACGTTCGTGGCGATGAGGTCCGCGCGGATCGCCTGTGCGCCTTGCGCCCGCAGGTTCGTTACCAGGGCATGCATCACGGCCTGTTCCACGCCCATGCCGATCACACGGCAGGACATGACCCACTGCACGATGTGACCTCCCTTCAGGATCACGACGCCGACGAGCCCGTAAGGCGTGTAGCGGTCCTCCACCTGCCAGGCGGCCAGGCTGCCGCCAGCTGACAAAAACGCCTGGATCTCCGCGGCGGTCCAGCGGCGGCCCGTGGTGTTGAACTGGTTGGTCTTGTTGATCAGTTCGAGCACGCGCGAAAATTTTGCGTGCGTGGTGTCGCGTATGGCGAATACCTCGATGCAGACGTTCTGCTGTTGCGCGAACTCTTCCGGTGTGAGCGCTGCCTTTTCCGTCTCCCGCACCGCCTGGGACTGGATCATTGCCGTCCGGTTGGCGGACTCCTTGGTGATGTGCGTCACCTGCATCTCGGGCGCCAGCAGGAGGATACGCCGCAGGACGAACGGATTGTTGCCGATCACGCGCATGTCCGGAAAGGCGCCTTCCATCTGCGCGCGCTCTTTCGGATTGTCGTCGATGAAGACCACGTTGCGCGGCAGGAGGTTCACGCCTTTCAGGATAACGCGCATGTTCTCGACCTTGGACTCCCAGTTGATCCGGATGGCGGCGAAATCGTCGAGCTTGATGTACTCACCGAGGATGCTCTTCCAGATAGAGCGTATGCGGGCTTCGTCGTTTTTGCTGATGATGGCCAGCAACACGCCGCGCTTGCGCACGGTGTGCAGGGCTTCCATGAAACCGAGCGGCCAGCCCTCGACCATGTGTGGCCCGACATCGCTCGCGTCGCCGGCCACGCCTCTCCACAGCGTGTCGTCGAGATCGACGACGACGAGCTTCACGCTGTCGATCTGGCGTGCCGTCCGGTACATGGCGCTGATCTCATCGAGGACCGCGGTCCTGAAATCGGCGCCTGGCGTAAGCTCGTAAGTGTCGGACAGCGGCCCCGGGTCTTCCATCCTGCCGTCGGAGCGTTTGTTGGGTGACAGGCCGGTGTTGTGGTTGAAGGTGTGGATGTTGTCATCCTGCACGTAGCGGCGCCCGAACGAGGCGGCCAGCTTGTCCACGTCCAGCACGTGAACGTTGCTGTGCTCCTGGCAGACCGCCTCGATCTCCTCGTTCAGCCTGCTGACGAAGTAGCCGATGTTGCGGAGGTCGAAGCGGGAATGGAACCGTCCCATGGCATTGAATTGCGGCTCCATGAAATTCAGCACGAATGTCAGCGTGCCGTGGCTGGCGTTCCACTTGAGCCGGCATTCGAGATGCTGGCGCACCGCCTTGCGCGCGGTCTGGAAAGCTTTGGCGAAAGCCTGCTTGTCGTCATAGGCGAGGTTGTTAAACATCCTGTCGCGGATGATGACCCGCAGCGGCATCTGGATGATCTGGCAATCATAGCCGGCCATGTCGCCAGGCGGTTCCGCGGGGAACCGGGCGATCTCGCCTGCGAGGACGAAGTCGCGCTGGATCGAGGCGGGCAGCGACCACAGCAGGTCGTTGAGGAAGCACGATCCTATCGCCAGCACCCGAAGGGGTGCGAGTGGCGCGCGGGTGAGGTCAACCGGTACGGTGTAAGCCGACGCAGAAATCCTGGCGCGGCCAGGCGGTGCCTCGGGAACCACCTCCTGGGCTGGCGCGGCAGGCGCCGACGGTGGCGGCAACCTGGCTTCCGGCACACTGGCGGGCGGAGCCTCCGGAGACAGCACATCGGCCGGCCCGGTGTCCCCGAACAGTGCCTGGAACGCCACGGGCTGCGGCGGGCGCGCGACAGCGTCCGAACGTGACAAGATCGCTTCCCGGCCAGTACGCCGGAAGAACCCCCACAACCCGCGGGATCGCTGAACACTTTCGGACATTGACTGCCTGCCGTTACGAGGGCGTTCGCCTGAGCCGCTTATCGCAGAAGCCGCAGACGTCCAACCTTACCGCAAGAGCAGCCCCGCCGCCTATAGACCAACCTACTTCAGTATGATCTCCACCCGCCGGTTCTGCGGCTCGCGCACACCCTTGGCGGTCTGCACCAGCGGGTTGCTCTCGCCATACCCATGGATGCTGATCTCGCTGCGGTTCACGCCGTCGCGCACCAGCTCGGCTTCCACGCTCTGCGCACGCCGTACGGACAGGCGCTGGTTGTAGGCCGCGGTGCCCGACAGATCCGTATAGCCGTTCACCTGTATCTGCGTTGTCTGCACGTGCGTGGAGGCCTGCGCGGCTTCGGCCACGATCTGGCGGGCGCGCGCGGTCAGGTCCGCGCGGTCCCAATCGAAGAACACCAGGTACGTGCGGCTCTCCGTCACCGGCGGGCTGCTCACCTGCTGCTCGGCCTGCTTCTGGGCGATCGCCGGCCGCGGCGTGAACAGCGCGTAGCGCAGGCCCAGCATGGCGCTGTGGTTATAGTCCGTGGTGACGTCCGCATTGCCGCGGGAGATCGCAAGCGGCCTGGGACCGAACGGTCCGCGGTCGCCGATCTCCGCACCGTTGAACTGGTTGGGCCCAAGCACGCTGAAGAAGCGGTATTCGGCGGTCAGCGACAGGCCCGGGAAGAACGCCACCGGGAACGACAGGCCGAAGATCCCCTGGTAGGCGAAATTGCCCGACGTGCCGTCCGCCCGGAAATCATACGGCGTGGTGGTGCCGAGCACCTGTATGTGGTCCCAGCGGGCGAAGCTGTATCCGGCGCCGGCGCCGAAATACGGGTACACGTAGGGGCTGCCGATATCCATGTCGAACATCGCATTCATCATGCCGCCATAGTTCTGCTGCTCGCCGCCGGCGCGCGTGGGAAACGGCGTTCCCAGGAACTGGCGCAGGCCGTTGTAGCGCCAGTCGCCTTCCACCTCCACGCGAAAGCCGTTGCCGAAGCCGTAGCCCACGGCGCCCACGCCGACCGCCCCACCGGTGTCGAAGCGCAGCTTGCCGCCGGGGAAGGCCGGGTTCAGCCGCAGCGTCTCGTCCTGCACGATGTTGCCGCCGCCGCCGAGGCTGACATAGGGGCCGGTGACCGGCTGGGCGCCCGCGTGGTGCAGGGTGACGCAGGCCAGCGCGGCGGTGCAGAGCAGGAAGCGGCGGGTCATGGCGTGTTGGTCTCCAGAGGCGGAAGTAAGCGAACAAAGCCTTCTTTTCTACGAAAGAGAACGGCTTTCCTGCTCTCTATAACGAAGAAGGGGAGGACCATAGGCCCTCCCCTCTTTCAGCCGGTCTGATCGTCCTCGACTTACTTGAGGATGATTTCCACGCGGCGGTTCTGCGGCTCGCGCACGCCCTTGGCGGTCTGGACGAGCGGGTTGCTCTCGCCGAAGCCGTGGATGCTGATCTCGCTGCGGTTCACGCCGTCGCGCACCAGTTCGGATTCCACGCTCTGGGCGCGGCGGACCGACAGGCGCTGATTGTAGGCCGCGGTGCCGGAAAGGTCCGTGTAGCCGTTGACTTCGATCTGCGTCGTCTGGACGTGGGTCGAGGCGGAGGCGGCTTCGGCAACGATCTGGCGGGCGCGGGCGGTCAGGTCGGCACGATCCCAGTCAAAGAAGACGAGGTAGGTGCGGGCCTGGGTGACAGGCGGCGTAGCCTGCGTCTGCGTGGTTGCCTGCTGCTGAACCGGCGGCGGCGGGCTGAACAGCGCGTAGCGGATACCGGCAACACCCTCGTAGTTGATGGTGTAGTCGGTGCGGAAGTTGATACGCGTCGCGACGTTCGGCGCGAAGAACTGGCCGTGATAGTCCTGGGTCTCGGGGAGCGCGCTGACGCGGCCTTCGAGGGTCAGCGCCAGGCCGGGGATGGCGGCGATGTTGTAGGCGACACCGAGGATGCCCTGGGCTGCGAAGTTACCCTGGGTGTTGGTGGTGCGTATGAACACGGTGTCCACGCCGGTCGCAGACGTCGGGTCGCTCACGTAGCCGGACGCGCGGCCGTTCTGGAAGTGCACCTGGTCATAGCCGGCGCCGACGCCGACATACGGGGCCAGCGGCAGGCCGAAGGGCGACAGGTCGAAATCATACAGGACGTTGACGAAGCCCTTGTACTGTTCCTCGCGGCCGCCAGCGTTCAGGCTGTCCAGGCTGGTCAGGGTGTTCTTGCTGTAGTCGCCCTGAAGCTCGATGCGGAAGCCGTTGCCGAGCCCGTAGCCGATGGCGGCGGAGCCCAGGACGTTGGCGTCAACACGGATGTGGCCGTTGTTGTAAGCGCCGTAGCTGTTCAGCCCCACGGCGGGGATGTTCACGTTGTTGAGGTTCTGGTCCTGGATGTAGTTACCGCCGGCGCCGAGGCTGACATACGGGCCGGTGACTGGCTGCGCGAGCGCCACGGCCGGGGCCGCGAACATGGTTGCAACCAGAAGCGCATTCCTGAGCTTCATAAAAAGTATCTCCTGTTTCACTGTCTCTGGCCCATGTGCGCTTCAGGCTCATCATGGCTTCCGGGGACGACAACGCTGCATCTATGACGGTGGATTGCGAGAAGCTACCGTGGTTCCAACGCCTGTCGTGTCTGTGTGGCTGAACTGACACAGTGGTTGAACCTCACCCGCTAGCTCCCGGACCTTGCTCGCTAAGGCGTGATTTCCTCACGGCTCGTCGGGCGCGTGCAAAACGATTTGCCGGTCCGGATCGACCAATCCGGGAAAAAGCCCGATAGGGCCGGCTTCCTTGACGTAAGGACGTGTCCGTTTTGCCTGTTTCCAGCGACAAGCCGACCCTGCTTCTGACGCACATGCTGCCCGGC
Source organism: uncultured Acetobacteraceae bacterium (assembly GCA_964247675.1). Classification (GTDB taxonomy): domain Bacteria; phylum Pseudomonadota; class Alphaproteobacteria; order Acetobacterales; family Acetobacteraceae; genus BOG-908. The sequence goes on along the minus strand of CAXTVW010000001.1, from coordinate 93,326 downwards.
GCCGTCATGGCGCGGGCCGAAGCGGCCTACAACCTGCGCATGCCTGGGCAGCTTGCATGGCGGGACTGGCTCGCCAGCTCGCACGATGCGCAGGCGGTGATCTGCATCCCGGGCTACCGGTTCGACGCCGCGGTGATCGGCTCGCTGGGGCCCGACGTCCGCGCGCTCGGCACTTTCAGCGTGGGTATCGAGCACATAGACGTGGCCGCCGCACGGGCGCGCGGCATCACGGTCGTCAACACGCCCGGCGTGCTCTCCCAGGCCACCGCGGAGTTCACCATGGCGCTGATGCTCGCGGCCGCCCGCCGCATGGGCGCGGCCGAGCGGCTGGTGCGCGCCGGCGGGTGGCGGGGCTGGCGGCCGGCCGACTATATCGGCACCGACATCTCCGGCAAACGGCTGGGCATCTTCGGCATGGGCCGTATCGGCCAGGCGCTGGCCCGTATCGCCGCCGGCGGGTTCGGCATGGAGGTGCACTACCGCAACCGGCGCCGGCTGGATCCCGCCCTGGAGCAAGGCGCCACCTATCATGAAGAGGATTCCAGCTTCCTCGCTGCCAGCCAAATGCTGTGCCTGCTGGCGCCGGGCGGCCCGCAAACCGAGGGCTGGCTGAGTGCCGCCCGCCTGGCCGCCCTGCCCAGGGGAGCGATCGTGGTGAACACGGCGCGCGGTTCGCTCGTAGAGGACGCGGCGCTGGCGGCCGCGCTGCAGAGCGGGCACATCGCCGCCGCCGCGCTGGACGTGTTCCCGCGCGAGCCGGACGTGCCGGATGTGTATCTCGGCCTGGAGAACGTGGTGCTTACCCCGCACATCGCGACGGCCACGGTGGAGACACGGGACGCCATGGGGTTTGCCGTGCTGGATGGCGTGGAAGCCGTGCTTGCCGGCAGGGTGCCAGCGAACGCCGTCGGGTAAGCCAGAAAGCAAGCAGTCCTTTTTTGAAAAAAAGGACCAAAAAACTTTTTCCCCCCGCCTGCATCAAGGCGCGCTTCATTCCTGCCAACACCCGCATCGCAGAACCAGACTGCACCTTCACGCCAGCGACCGGAACAAAAGTTTTTTGCTTCTTTTTTCAAAAAAGAAGGCCTTGCTTGCTTCCGAGATTTGCTTCGAGCGCGGACCATCCCCAGCCGCCAAAGTTTCTGCGTTTGGCTCGCAGAAAATGATGCTTTGCCAGGACGACATCAGCTAACGTCGTCCGGCGGCGATACCTGACACCCTGAACGCTTCCGTGGTTTGCGCCCCGAACTTGCGTGGCCCGAACTGCAGGCGAGGACATGACGCGATTGTCAAAGGAGAGCGCGATGAAGGTAATGACGACGGCAGTAGTGATCATCCTGGCGATCAAGGCGCCTGCCTGCCTGGCCGCAAACGCCAACAACCCCTACGGCAACATCAATCCCTTGAACGATGCCGGCAACGACACGGGCGACTCCCAGGTGGAGGCGCTGAACCAGTCGCAGATCGATGACGGCCCTGTGCCGACAATCCGCCGCGCACCGGCCTATCCACGGTATGCGCCCGGCCCCGACGCCTACCAACCGCCTGAGGATGCCTACCAGGGACAGAATTACGCGCCGGAAGGCGCCTACCCGCCGCCGCCCAACTACCAGCCGGCGGAGGCCTATGCGCCGCCTGGCTACGCGCCGTATCCGCCGGCCCGTGCCTACCCGCCGGCCGGCTACGCGCCGCCAGCCTACGGGCCTGGCCCTTACGGCTACTACGCGCCGCCAGCCTACTATCCGCCGCCGGGCTACGCGGCGCCTCCGAACTACTGATGCCGGGTGCTGTCAGGGAAGTAAGCAAGGTCTCCTTTTCTGGAAAAAGAAGCAAAAAACTTTTACTTTCCCGCAGTTCCAGCGCGCACACCTGTTCGGAAATACACGGTTGTTGCAGGTGCGGAGGAAAGTAAAAGTTTTTTGGTCCTTCTTTTCAAAAAAGGACTGCTTGCTTTCTTAAAGTCTCACTCAGCCTCTTCAGCATAGGCCATACATCCTCCGGACGGCAGAGACCGGCCTGGCAGCCAGGCCGGTCTCCGACACGCACTTAGCGTGGAGCGACCGCCGCATCGGTGGCGGCGGCGTTGGCTGCATGCTGGGCCACGGCAGCCTTGCGGTAATTGCCATGGCGGGCCGCCCGGTGCGCGACTACGCGGTCATGATGCGCGATGGCCGCGTTGGTGGCCGGGTTGGCGTCCGGGCCGGCCGGGGGGGCCACCTGGGCGAAGGCGGGCAGGGCGAAGCTGCAGGCCAGCAGGGTGGAAAACAGGGTGTTTCTCATGGCTTTGGTCCTCGTTCGGAATTGAACATCAGCAAGTTGGGTGGCGGCCAAGGCGAATTTGCGGCAACCACGTCACGTAACGTTTCATCCGCGCGTTTGAACCAGCCGGCCCCGCGGTGACGAAACGTAAACATTCGTATCAGGCTCGGGCGCATCAGCCTACGACGTACATGTGTAACGCGGATGTTCATAAAGATCAGCACGGAGCAGTTTTGATGTCTCGACCGCGTATGTTGCCGGTGGTTTGCGCCACGCTCGCCTTGGCGGGCTGCGCCACCGCGGTCACGCCTGTAGTAGCCGTGCCAGGGCCGAACAAGGACGCGACCACCTTCCAGAAGGAAGAAGCCGATTGCCGGAGCACGGCGGCCCAGGCCGTCTCTTCGGCCGGCGCCAACACCAACGCCAAGTGGTCCAGCTACTTTGCCGCCTATTCGCAATGCGCCACCGCCCATGGCGACCATGTGCAGCCGGTGCCGTGGAACCTGGCCAATGTCGGTTTCGGCACCCCGTATCCTGCCTACGGCTATGGTTACGGCTACGGTGGCTACGGTGGCTACGGTGGCTACCCGTATGGGGGTGGGTACGGGCTGTATGATCCGTTCTTCTACGGCTACCCGTACGGGTTCTATCCGGGGTTCTTCGGGTTCGGATACGGCTTTGGCTACGGGCGCTTCGGCTACGGCTATGGCGGGTTCCGCGGCGGCGGGTTCCATGGCGGCGGCTTTGCCGGTGGCGGCTTCCATGGCGGCGGCGGCTTCCACGGCGGTGGCGGCGGCTTCCATCACTAGGCTGGAGCGCGTGCCGGTGCCGCGTCCCGGCCCGCTTCCTTGAGCGCGCTCGCCTGGGTTTTCGTGACCCTCGCGGGCGCTTTGAATGCCGTGCAGTCGGGCAGCAACGCACAGCTTGTGCGCTCGCTCGGCCGTCCGTGGCTGGTGGCCGTGCTGGTCAGCCTGGTGACCGCCAGCGTGTTCGTCGCCGCCTTCCTGGTGACCGGCGCCAGGCTGCCGGAGGCAGGGCGGACGGCGCAGGTGCCCTGGTGGGCGTGGACCGGCGGCCTCTGCGGTGCGGCCTACGTCGCCGCCACGCTGTTCTACGCGGAGCGGCTGGGCGCCGGGCTGTTCACCGGGTTGACGATCACAGCCGGCATCGCAGCGTCTGTTGCGATCGACCATTTCGGGCTGGTCGGCTTTGCGCAGCACCAGGCGGGTCCGATGCGCCTGCTCGGCACGGCGTTGATGGTCGCGGGCGTCGCGCTGGTGGCACGCTTCTGACAGGCGGGCTGGCGGCGCGATCCTAGGCGTCGCAGGCTTTGTGGAGGAACGCCGGAACAGCCATCCGAGGATGGTGGGCGCGACAGGGATTGAACCTGTGACCCCCGCCGTGTGAAGGCGAACGGGTGCCATTGCATCAGGTTGAACGGTGTTGCAGAATCCCTCTAAGTCACTGACCGGATTATATCTCAGAGTTGCCTTAGTTTGATGCTTGTTGATAACGGTTGATGGAGCGTGTTACCTACGTGCTACCTAGGACGGGGTAGGTAACAGATGGCGGCTCCAGAGCGTAACCGGATCGGGCTTCGTGAAATCGAGGCGATGCCAGCTAATTCCGAACTATGGGATTCGGGAGTTGCCGGCTTCGGCGCGCGCCGCCAGCGGTCAGACGCGATTGCCTACGTGGTCCTGTATCGGACCGGAGATGGCCGCCAGCGCCGGTTTACGATCGGGCGCCACGGCGCGCCCTGGAACCCAACGACTGCCCGGAAAGAGGCTGTCCGCATCCTGGGTGAAGTCGCGGCGGGGGGTGATCCCGCCACCACCAAAACCGAGAAGCGACGCGCGGCCACTGTCGCCGAACTCTGCGCCGACTACTGGACGGACGTTGAAGCCGGCCGGGTGCTCGTCCGGGGCGGCAAGCCCAAAAAGGCGAGCACGATGGCGAGCGACAAGGGACGCATCGACGGCCATATCGTGCCGCTCCTCGGTCGCCTGCCTGTCGCGTCGGTGACGCGAGCGGACGTCGAGAGCGCCATGCACCGGATAGCCGGCGGGGAGACCGTCAGGACTGCCAAGACCAAGCTGCGGGGCAAGTCGGTAATCCGGGGCGGCCAGGGCGTCGCAACCCGCACCGTCGGCCTACTCGGGGGCATCTTCGCTTACGCGGTAGAGCGCGGGCTACGGCCGGATAACCCCGCCCATGGCGTCCGTAAGTATGCGGAGAACCGGCGCGACCGGCGGCTTTCGGACGAGGAGTATGCGGCATTGGGGCGGGCGCTGCGCCAGGCTGAACTGGACAAGGTTTGGCCGGCGGCGGTGGCGGCGGCCCGCTTCCTCGCTTTGACCGGGTGGCGCAGCGGGGAAGCACTTGCGCTGCGGTTCAAAGACATGGATTTCAAGCAGCAGACGGCTGTGTTGACCGACACGAAGACTGGCCGGAGCGTAAGGCCACTCGGCAAGGCCGCCACGGCGAGGCTTGCGGCCGGTGAGGGTGACGCCCTGGTGTTTGTCCCGAGCCGGGGAAAGACGACGATGACCGGCTTCGGGCGGTTCTGGGACAAGATCGCCGCGAAAGGCCCCCTGCCCTCTGACATTCACCCACACGTGCTCCGCCACAGCTTTGTCAGCGTCGCGGCCGATCTGGGCTATTCGGACAGCACCATCGCGGCACTGGTAGGCCACGCATCGCACAGCATCACCGCGCGCTACACTCATCGGTCAGACGCACTGCTAGTCGCCGCCGCCGATGCCGTGTCCGCACACATCGAAACTCTTCTGAATGCAGAGTGTCAGGCGTTGCCAACCGGCCGGTAGATCTTATTGCCGCTCACGGTGTGGTAGAATGTTATGTCGATGTGAGCTGAAGGTTTCGCTTTTCGACCCCGTTTTCACTCCCTTGCATTTCGATGCGTTGCCGATATTTTGGTTGCGATATACAGCAACCGAGGGCAAAACGATGCGGAACCCACAAGCTCTACTATCTAGGCAGGAACTTGTCTCAGCCTTGGCTGAGGAGGGCTTTTCGGTTGCTTACGCCAGCCTTGCCTGCATGGCCACTCGGGGCGGCGGCCCGCCCTTCCAGAAATTCGGAAATCGCGTGTTGTACGTGTGGGCCGATGCGTTGGAGTGGGCGCATGGGAAGCTCAGCCCGGCGAGGAGCACGACATCCGAACACCGTTTGGCCGTTGCAGCCAACTTCAAAGCAGCAGCCTGAAGTAGTGCTCATCGCCGTTCAGGTTCTCGGTTCTATTTACAACCGATTGGCTTAACGGCCTGACCGTCACCCAGGCGATACGGCCTAGTTTCCGCCGCAATTTACGCACTTGAAAGGAAGATGAAATGCCAGATATGAGCGCATATACCGCACGCTCGACAGTCGTCGGCACGGACCGCCTGTTTATAGCGTCAGCAACCAGCGATGTTATTCAGGTGGCCACGGCGGCGCAGATCGCTGCTCTAGCGTCCAGTGGCACTGGAACAAGCGGGACGAGTGGCGGCGGATCAAGCGCCGGGAATGGGCCGCTCTACGCTCCGGGTTGGGGCAGTTTCCGCAGCACTGGCGCGTGGAACCGGCCTGCCCTGTCCTCTTTAACGATGCTTAACTGGACGGGAAATGGCCCGATCGGCACGGGCGGCGCCTCGGTGTCTGCACTCGACATTCCAGGCGGCCCGATTCACTTCTACGCCGATCTGGTAGAATCTTGGCTGGCGTTGGGCGTAAATCCCGGCGCAAACCCCTGGACCTCAACTTTTCTCTTGACGATGGAGGGGAGGGCTGATTTGGCCAACTCGCTGGGTGTTTTGGTAGCCAACGCAACCACCGGCAATTTTATAACTGCCTACACCCAATGCAGTGCAAGCCCGCCCCCGTTCTATGTGGATCGCTGGAACAATTTGAGCGGCGGTGGAAGCCGCGTAACCAACCAGTACAACCGAAGCCAATTGTTTAGCCAGGCTTTGATGGCGCTGCGGATCAAGTTCGATGGAACTAACATAAGCTTCAGCGCCGCGAACGATCCCTTGAGTGACGCCAGCTTTGTCCCGCTGTACACCGAGGCAGCATCGGCCTTTCTGGGGACGCCTAACTTTGTCGGCTTCGGATTCTACGCGCCGGCCGGCACCGACAACGCCACGGTTAACTGCTGGGGCATGACGGTGACGACGCCCTAGTGCAGTGCAGACTACAATCCCTGCATGACGCTCGGTGCTTGGACAGCCGCATCTATCATCTGTCCAAGTCGCCGCGCGGCACGCGCCCGCCGGGGTGCCTGACACCGACCATCGTACCGCCATAGGGGGTGGCGGTTAAATATGTCGGCAGAATGCGTGCGGGCTACCGGATGGGGGTCAAATTTCCACGCGTGCAGTGTGCCGTTTTGCCAAAGTCCGGACTGGCCACCTATCCAGCCGGTAAAACAGTCAGCCAAAAAGGAGTTGTTTTCGTGGCGCGCAGGAAGACAAACGAGGAAAAAGCATTGGCCGGGACGCTGCAGAAATGCCGAGTCAACCATACGGAGCCGCCAAGGGTGGTAGGGATGCCTGACATCGACCTCGCCATGCTCACACCGCGTGCCCGGGAGTGGCTTCCGAAGATCGCGACACCGCTTGTCGAGCAAGGCACGCTGACGGTGGCGGACGGCCCAAATCTCATCCTTCTCCTGGAGGCCTGGAGCCAGTACATCGAGGCGGGGGAACTGGTTGAGAAGGCCGGCGGGCCAGTGTACGAAACTCGCAGTGAGGCGGGGTCCATAATATATCGTCCGCATCCTGCTGCAGCCCTTCGTTCGGAGAGCCACAAAAGGTTCGTCACGCTGTCTGCTCGGTTCGGAATGACACCGGCCGATCGCTTGAAGGTGCCGTCGCACTTGGAGCGCCCAGCCGCGCCCAATCCATGGGACACGATTTAACAGGCTGGTCTACAAGGCCGCCGCCACGCACTAGAGGCGGCGGCCCGCACCAACCTTTACGCCGCTAGCTGCAGGACTGCGGCCGGGCGCGTGCGCTTCGGCTTTCCTCCTGCGTCTGCCAGGGCGATCAAGCCGACCCGCCTGATACTGTTCAAAGCCCTCGCGCCCACCACAGCCGGCTCGAAATCCCCGTGGGCATCGACAATCGAAGAAGCCGAGAATAGCAGTTGAGCCAGCGCGTCCTCCAGTTCAGAGGATATCGTGCGCAAAGGCTGGCGTGCACGGCGGGTCGTGGTTGTCATTAGCGGAGCCTCTCTGGGCGGCGCGAGATTGTGCCTGCCTCACGATAACTTGATCGAGATACCCGGTAGCTGTCAACACGAAATCGTCAACAATCGAGAATTAAACAGGGGACATCGAAAGTGCGATTGTTACGCTCCCGAAGCTGTCTACGCTCCCTTGTTTGTCTCCACTTGGACAGTTACGCTAAGCGAACGTCGTGCGAGAGTTGGTCTCCCGCCACGCTGATCCGGAGATGCTCGCCATGACCCAGACCACCAACCGTCCGGCTACCCATGCGCCGGGCGTTGCCGCCGCGCTCGCCAGTTTGTCGATCCCACAAGCGGTAGCGGTCGCAACCTTGGTCGCGTCGGTTGGAGCACGCGCGTGCGTCCGGGACATCCTGTTGCATCGGCTCCGGGAGCAGTTCGGTACGCGTGGTAGCGCAAAAGCAGACGCGCGGAAAATAGCGGCGAGACTTGCCGAGCCGGGGGACGGCGCCCATGCCGAAGTTCTCCGCACTGTTAACGCGCTTTCCCGGCATACCGGACCGCTGACAGCCGCGCGGATCGAGCGGATTTTGGTTAATGTGGAGCGCAAAGCCGTGGCGTGAACCCGGCTTTTCGAGGCACATCCTGACCCCTTCCTTTTCGAAAAAGCAGGAGTATCATTCCGGATAAGGAACGGAGCTACTTGCATGTCCACCACGGAAACGATCGCCAGCCTAAACGCCACGATCATACTTGCGCACCGCGCCCTCGGGGCCAAGAAAGCCGACTTCGCGGCTGCGACCGGACTGGCGGCAGCGCTGACTGCAGCGGGCGCGACCGACAACGATATAGACGCTGCCGAACGCGACGCGACGCTCGCCAGCCGCGCGTGTGTTCGTATCGACCGTGAGATAGACGCGTTGGTAGTCCAGCGCGCCGACGCTGTAGCGCGCGAACGGGCCGAGAATGCCAAACGGCTTAACACGCTTGCCGCCTCAGAGCTCACCGCGATCTGCAAGGATCACCGAGCATTGCTGGCGAAGATCGCGGCACACGCCCGAACACGGTATGACTTCGCCGAGCTTGGCCTGAACGCCGAGGCAGCTTCGCTTCCTTCGCTTTGTTATTTTCTTTATGACCAGGGTCAAATGCAGGGGCCGCGCGGGACCATTACTGCACAGCATCCCGCGCTGGATTTCCTGGAGAATGAGTTGGCCAGGTTCAAGCGCGCAATTAAGTCGGGAGTTGCGGAATGACCGTTCCCGCCGACGAGCCCACTCTCCGGATCATCGTCCTGCGCCGTGGTCTCGAACTGATTCGCCTGGCAGCGACGCCGGGCGGCACAGCCTACGCCGAGACGTATCGGCCGGCGGTGGGCACGATCGTAGAGCTCCCGATCCTGCAGGGTGAGGCGATTGTGCGCAACGGCGCCGGCGAGCTCTGCGCACAACCGGAGAACACACCATGCTGAACCCGCTTAATCCCGTACTCGTGCAGACCGGGCTCCTTAACGGGACGACGCCGGTATATGCGGACATCTCGTCCACCGTTGACGGCGGCTACTGCGGAGCCGTGACGGTCACGCTAGGGACATCGAGTTACCAGCTTGTGCCGGGTTTTTTGGTGCCGCCTGGGTTAGTAGGTTCGGCCACGCCCTACCGCGCAAATCAGACGTTTGGGCCGGGTGCCGTGCTCAATCTCTTGCTGCCCGAAGCGAAAGCGTTGGTAGCCGCCGCCCTGGCCGCCGGAGACCCGGCAACCGCGATCACGGCTTACCTCTAGCAGTTGTCTCGGTTAATTCAGCAACCACGACTGACGACTACCATGCCTGCATCAAACATAAGGGAACTACGACATGCTACGCAAAACACTATCCGGCGGCGGCTCAATAGTCGGAGATCGCATCGCGCGGTTCACCATCTCCGATGATTCAATTGATCGTACTGGCGAGGTTGTGGAACAGGCTGGCGCCGATCTCTCACTCTTCATGCAAAATCCGGTGGTTCTGGCCGGCCATGACCCAGCCTGCCCGATCGGCACCGCCTCGAATATCAGACGCGACGGCACTCGAACCATTGCGGACCTCACGTTTGCTCCTCCCGGTGTGTCACCCAAGGCCGACGAATACTGGGGTTTGATACAAAACAACATCCTTCGGAGCACCAGCATCGGCTTCGACCCGGTTCGGTCCGAGCCGATGGACCCGGCGCGGCCGCGTGGCCCACAACGGTATAAGAAGTGGGTTCTTTGTGAGATTTCAGTCGTGAGCATTCCGGCGCAGTCCCGGGCCACCCTCATAGACGCCACGAATGCCAAGTCGCTGAGTGAGTCGGCCAAGGCTGAGCGCCGACGCAAGGCAGCGGCTTTTGAGAAGACCGGGCGCCAGCAAGCCGCGCGGGCCGCAGCACGGGGCAACACACCCGCCGCACCGGCGCCGCAGACGCCGCCGCTCTCGCGCGAGGAGCGCATGGGGCGTGCACGCGAGATCAAGCTCGCAGGCCTCTCGGCGCCGGACCGCGTACGTGCATTGATGCCGCCCGGACCCGAGAAGAGGTTTGCCGAAGCGGCCGAACATGCTCGCCGGGCTGCCGAGGTCCAGTTCGCCCGCGACTGGAGCAATAATTCGACGGCGGAAGTACGCCGTGCGAGAGCGTCTGAGTTGGCCCACAAGTCCCGGCCGGCGGGCGGGTGATCACCATGCGCACGCATCGCCCCCGGCCGGTCATCCCGCCGCGCGGAGACTGGAAGGTCCGCCTGGCCACACGGCGCCGGGTAGCCGACTGGGTGATCCGTTCTGCGCACGAAGCTGATCTGTCCAAGCTGTCAGCCACGGCGCGCCGTGCCGCTGCAGAACGCCTTTTCACCCCCAAACCGCAAACCTGAAGGAGAAACTACCATGCAAACCTCGCGCGCTGCGAAGCGCCCGGCCAGCCTGCCACCCGAGCCGCCAATGCTGCATATTGACGAGCCGGCGGCGCGACCGGCCGGGATTTTTAACTCGACGCTCCCGATCCGGGAGCGCTGCTACGTGGGTGATCCGAAACATCCCACCGGTTCGGCGCGGCACGTTCTTCAAACCTCATGGGTGCGTGGCGGACAGCAACGGCTTTTGTTCATCGGACGCGGTCGTTGGTTCGCCTGGAGTGAGGCAGAGAATGCCTGGAACGCAATGGGCGAAGAGGCAGTCGCGGCGTTCGTGTTTCGCGCGCTTAGTGACAACCGGTGGAACACCAGCCCCAAAAACGTCGCCGCAATCCTGCGTGTGTTTCGCCTCCAGCTTTTCTGGCCAGCGCCGGCCATGCGCTGCGACGCTTGAAACAGTAAAGGCGATGCTCGCGCATCGCCTTTGACCGCTCGCGGAGGGACACCCGCAGCGTAGCACAATCGAAACGAAGTTCAAGCCTGCGGGGGCACAGATGCCAGCAACAACCACCACTGACTCTGCGACAACCAAGCTGGAGCACGCCCTAAATTGGGCGCGAAGGGGGCTTGCCGTGTTCCCCCTGCAGGAGGGCGGCAAGGAGCCGTTGCCGGGCAGCAATGGCCACCTGGGCGCCACCACAGACCCCGGCGAGATACGCTCGCTCTGGACAGATGTGCTGACAGGCACCGCACTGCACTACAACATCGGCGCCACGCCGCGAGACGGACGTACGCTCGTCGTTGACCTGGACGTAAAGGACGGGCGCGATGGTGTGGCCGAGTTCCTGGCCCTTGGTGGGGAAATCGGCGGTCTGGTGGTCAAAACAGCGGGCGGTGGCACGCACGTCTATTTCGCGGCCGAGGACATCCGCACCGGTGCGGGCAAGCTGGCGCCTGGCATAGATACGCGCGGCGCGGACGGGTACGTGGTTGCACCGGGGAGCGTGATAGACGGCCGGACCTACACAGTGGTGGAGGATACCGGCATCCGCCCGCTTCCGGCTTTCGTGGCCGAGAAGGTGGGCACGCGGGCCGAACGGGACCGCGCTCGACAAATCACGACTTACACCGCGATCGAGAGTGATCGTTTCGCGAACGTGCGGCGGGCTGTCCGCGTGGCGAAGGCCGCCGAGCCGGCGGTAGGCGGCGTGTGGCACGAATACGGCTTCCGGCTGGGTGCGGAGATGGCGCGCATAGGCCTGTCCGGCGAGATGGCCGTCCGGGTGTTGGAGCGGCATTGGGCGCCGCGCGGCGCCGGCTTCAAGAGCCGGGACCGGTTCGTGCAGGACGTCCTGGGCGGCTACGAAACAGCCGTCCGGGACTATGAGCACGGCAAACACGCGGTGCCGGATCTACGGGCGCTGTTCCAAGGGTTCCCGGTTGTGCTGCCACCACCCGAGCCGGCCATGACTCATGGCGCGGGCGGCGACCCCTGGCACGCTACGGAGGCGTCCGGGCTGAACGGGTCGCGCCTTGTCGGCCTGTCCCCCAGCCAATGCGCCAACATGCCCATCCCGCCCTACATCATCAAAGGCCTTCTCGCGAAGGGGCAGGTTGGGGTTGTCGCCGCGCTCCCGGCCTCCGGTAAGAGCTGCTTCATCCCCTTGCTGGCTTACCGGCTGGCCCAGGGTCAGACCGTGTTTGCGCGCCGGACCAAGCCCGGCCGAGTAGCCTACTTCGGCCTGGAAGATGAGCGCGGCATGGCCGGGCGCATCCAAGCTCTGCAGCTCAAGTATGGGGACGCGCCGGACTTCCGCCTGTTCGTACGGGCGCGCAACCTCCTGACCTGCCCGGAGGAGCGGGAGGAGATCAAGCGGATAATCCGCGTGGGCCGGCCCGATCTCGTCATCTTCGACACGCTGCGGGCCGGCTGGGCGGGGTTGGCCGAGAATGACGCAGACCAGATGGGCCAGGTTGTCGCCTTCGCCCGCGAGCTCACGACGCGGGAGGACGGCGAACCGGGGCCGAGCGTCCTCAACGTGCACCACACCACCAAGGCAGGCGGACAGACCGCCTCCGGTTCGGGTGTGCTGGAGGCGGACGCGGACGTCACTCTCTTCCTGGCCAAGGACCCGGAGACGAACGTCGTGACGGTGACGATGGGCAAGAACCGGAACGGCGAGAGCTTCGGCCAGGAGATGTGTTTCGGCTTCGAGTCCGTGCGGATCGGCACGGATCAGGACGGCGATCCGGTCACGCGGCCGGTGGCGGTGGAGATTGACCCCGGCACCGTCAAGCGGACGAAGGCGCTGGCCCCCACGCAACGGAAGGCGCTGACGATCCTGGAGGAGCTCGTGGCCGAAGGCGGCCCGGATGTGCAGGCCACCCCGGATGAGATGAATTGGGCTGGCGTCGCCTTCGGCGGGTCGCACAGCGTGCCCCGGATCACCTGGCAGGTAGCCTGCGAGGCGCGCGGCCTATCTACCGCCAGCAAGCCAGCAGACCGGGCGAACGTGTTCCGGAAGGCGTTGCGGGACCTAGTTGGGCTGAAGCTGGTGGCCCAGCTTGGCGAGCAGATCTTCCTTCTCAAGCAGGAGGCATAAGAGGCGGATTGGACGGATTGCCACGGATCGCACGCGGATTGATCCGCTTGGTCCGTGGCGGACGGATCGGACCAACGACTATAGTTGGTCCGACCGATCCGTGACCCGCCTATCCGTCCTGCCCTTTTGTTCTGTTTTCGATTACCTTGACGACCACCTAAAGCGGACTGAAAGTTACGGGCCGGCAAGGACAATCGCCATGCGTCGCGCCGTCATCCTGTCCCTCGTCGTGCTGCTTGCCGGCTGCGCCTCCTCGGGAAACGAAGGTTGACCCGGCCGCCGTGGCGTCGTTCCAGAGGGGTCATACGACCTACGACGAGGTGGTGGCGCAAATAGGCCAGCCAACCGCGCTGAGCGTCACCGCAGACGGCGCACGGGTGGCGGGCTGGGCCTATACGAGGGTGACCACCCGGGCCGCCTCCTACGTGCCTGTAGTCGGCCTGTTCGCGGGCGGCGCCGATGCCCACACGCACTCGGTGACCCTGCGGTTCGCTCCGGACGGCGCCGGTTTGTTGAAAAAGGTTGGTCCGACTCGTGCGTGACCAGTAAGGAAGGCTTCTACCCTATCGCCATAAGGATTGGTCATGAGGCTGAAGCGCACCGTCGAAGTGTCATTGATGGTCATGCTCTGCGCCTCGTCCCTAGTGTCTCCGGGCGTCGCACAAGAGGCCCAACCATTCAGCGTCCTGAAGTTCATTGCAAATCAAGTCCAACTGAGAGGCAAGACTGTTGAGGTGCGTGGTTCCTCATCATGCAGTCGCGAAGACTTCTGCGAGATCAATGGCGACGGCTTTACGGTCTACTTTTCTGCGGTGAAGCTTTCTGAAAACGATCGGATCGAATTGCTTAAGAGACATAACAACCCGCAACCCAAGCCGGATGCTGTTGTCACTATCGTAGTAGGGCCAACAAACGACTCGCTGGGAACGGAAGCCACGGCCGTTCGTTTCCAGTCCTAGTTATCGTGAATCATTACACTTTTCCGCAGTCTTCATTCGCTTGCAACGGCCTCTTAGGCTTAGTCATCGCGGCCCGTGCGGATCGCCGTAACTGAGGCTAAAATAGAGTGCCGGGTTCGAGGTGTAACATCATCCGAAGCGTCTCATGTATGAGCGTCATGTTCGAGAAGCCAGTCTAAGACGGCGGCCACAGACGCAATCAGCTGGCTTGAAGTGTAGCTCGTCTCGTTGAGTGCGTTGAATAACTTTTTTGGTAATTTCCCTAGATACCTTTTGTAGTCCTCTTCGACAATTTTCCAAATAGCTTGCGAGGCGCCTCCGGTCGCGCCGACCGGAATGGGAAAGCGTCTTGCGCCTGTCGAAATCTCGAATTCGCTGATTACCCCGTTGGCAGTAATTCTCTTTCCGCTTTCATCCTTCTCTCCAGAGATGAAGACACAAGCACCGGCTTGCTTCGACAAGTCCTCCCTGTATGCCTTGTAGTAAGTTTGCCTATCGACACCATCAGGGATAATTTGAGGAAAAGGCCGTAGAAAGAGGCTCTTCTCAAAATTCGGTAACTCTTGCTTGTTGAACTGGTCAAGAGCACCGGACAGGGCGGCGCTTCCAACCACTAAACCAAAACCCGATACGAGACGCCTATTACGTTCAGCTATAAGCCTGCCCACGCCGTGAGCTACCGTTTCAATGCGGCGTCGTTTTTCGAGATCGTCTGGAAGTAACGTGTCCGGAAAGCTCCCCGAAACCATTATACTTCCCATAGCAATTCTGCGCTCTACGGCCTCTACAAGGCTGTCTACTTCGTCATACTCATCGACCTCAACGCACTGGATTCCGTAATTTTTGAGGTCATCGACCCACAAGTTGTGTCTGTTGACCGCGTAATCATAAAGCCTTTTAGTCTTGTGCTCGTTCCTCTTTGGTTTACGCACAATCGAAAAGTGCTCAGGCGGAGTATCTTCGAAAGCCTCTCTGATCATCATAAACAGATATTGGAGATTGGGATCTGTGAAACTCAACCCAATGAATAACATATGGTGAGAGATTATTTGTCCGGTCAGGAGATGAAGAAAGGACGCGCGCTTTCTTCGATACTCCTCATAGTCCCCCTTCGATATTACTACCTCGCTCGGATGATCAACAGTTCCGTGCATTTTATACAGTGTGGCGTGTGCCCACGGATTCTCGCTCATTACGTCTTTGTTGAAACTTTTTACGTCTAATCTTTTTCTCTGAGCCCGCCAGGCTCGTTCTGCTAATGTATCGTAGTTTGTTGTCCAAATGCGGGCAATTGGGAGCCGCGCCAATGTGCGGAAAATAGCCGGAATTGGTTTCTCTTCCCCAAAATGGTCTGTAATCAACCTTACTAGTCGGGTCCGTGTGCGACCGGCTTTGTTCAAGGCAAACTGGACTAAGCCAACAAGGTCTGTTTCGACTTCCACGTCGAGGTTGATTTCTTTCGCCATATCCTCAACCAGTTTACGCCAACTCGGGTAACCGGCGCCCATCGAGAGACCTGCACCGAGGAACAGGCCCGCATTACCCTGGAGCACAAACTTGGCGTAAGCTTCGATAAAGTCCTCTTTCTTCATATCTAATTATTTTTCCGAATAGTTATGGCTTCTTCCACAAGGCCGGACAGTCTCTCTTTGATATCGTCATAGACATATTTGCTGCCGGAATACGGCGGATTGTACAGAGTGACAATTTCAGAAAGCATCTTTCCAGACTCATCGTGTTTAACGTAGGAGAAAGGGTTGAAACCCGCCGTTGTTTGGTCACCCTCACTGTTTTTTAAGCCGTGTATACAGACTCCCACAACACCTTTCGAAAGTTTCCAAGCTCTCCCAATTTCATAAAGAACCCATGGCCGTGTAGAAGTTTTGTTGCCCACAAGAACAACGGCGCAACTACGTCCGCTCATCTGCTCGTCGATCCACTTTACGATTGCCGAGTCACCTCCTTTCTTGATGGTTTCCCACTCATTATCTTTGACGGGATGATTTCCTTCGATGACTCCGCTGTTGCGAACTTGGGAAGCGCGCCAAGCATCGTTATCAAAATGAAAGCTAAAGAAAACATTCCGGGCCATTTAGTTAAGTCCTTTTTTTTTGATAGCGCTTGCCGGCTGCCCATTGGCGATTTGGAGCAAAGGCGCCGGCCCAACTCGCTCGCACTTCCTTCCGCTACGAGCAAGTCTTCCCGGCACTCGGCCGATCGCCTTCAGCCTTCGCCGCCGCCTCTGTCATATACGCGCCGGTCTTCGTCTTCCCGTAGTTCGCGTCTCCCGGGCAGTGGTAGACTTTGGACTTCGTGTTCACCCACACCTGGCCGGCCGGCGCCGCCGTGTCGAACGCCTTGACGCCGCCGTGGTGGCTGCAGGCGCCGCTCCGGGCCTTTCCGCTATAGGCGGACCCATCGTTGCAGGTGGCCGTCACTGGCGCTTGTGCGTGCGCCGCAACGCACCCGACGATCCAGGCAGACGCGGCGTAGGCGATGAAGGACAGGCGCATGGTGTTCTCCCCGATTCGCCCCGACTCTAGCCGTGACGGGGCGAACCGCAATGTGACCGGGGTGATGGCCAACCTCGAAGCAATCACGCTTTTGCGTTTTGCCCAGCCCCGCCGCCCCCACGCAACCTGCCGTTGCGCCTGTCTGAGTCGATACAGGCCGGCGCATCTCATCGGGAGATGGGGCCGGCCCCGGCGGTGACTGCCCAACGCAACAGTATGCCGCCGGGAGCTAGGCTGGGTTTACGCCCACCGCCGGGACGCTCGCAATGCCGACCCGTTGCGCCGCCACCTCGAATGGGCTGACTTATTTGGCAAGCAGCTCGCCGCTCATTTGCAGCGTGACGACGAGACCTTCGGCTTGCCAGTCGTATGTTATAGGACCGCCAAGTTGCCCGGATACGCTGCGCGCCACCAGCTTGGTTCCAAAACCATCCGGACCTTTCGGGGCGACGATTTGCGGCCCGCCCCGCTCCGTCCAGACCACAATCACCTCGCCACCTTCCGAATGGCCGGTTACCCGAAGGGTGCCGTCTGGCTGAGAGAGCGCTCCGTATTTTATACAGTTGGTCGCCAACTCATGGACGACTAGGGCCAGGGTTGTTGCAGCGGCTTCACCCACTCGTAACTCAGGCAAGCAAACCTGAATGCGGTTGCCGGCTAGGCTACGCTCGGCATAGGGCGCGAGAAGGATTGTGAGTAGGTCTTCCAACCGCGCGCCGGGATCACTCGCTTGCCCTGGCACAGGGCGAACGAGATCGTGCGCTTGCCCGAGGGCGCCCAATCGTTGAATGAGGTCGCGTGCCATACTCGCCGTCGAGGTGGCCGAGCGGGCGGCGATGGCCGTCAGGGCCGATGCGATGGCAAGCAGGTTCTTCACCCGATGGCTCATCTCGCCAGCTAGGATCTCGCGTGTTTCCTCAATCTGCTTACGGTCGGTCACGTCGAGGAAAATACCGAATAGAAGCCGGCCGATGATCCCTACGTCGTTTCCCTGCCCACGGGCGGATATCCAACGGGTCTCACCGTCGCGGACAATACGGAAGTCTATGTCGTAGGCGCCTAAGACAGCGCGAGTCGCCTCGAAAGCTTCCCGCACCCTTGCAAGATCTTCGGGGTGGATACGCGCGGAAAGGGCTTCGAAATTTAGTGGTTCCGCTCTCGGCACGCCCCAAAGCCCGTGGGCGTGATCGTCCATCGCGATCAGGTCGCTATCGACGTTCCAGGACCATAGCGCCACGCCCGCCGCGTCCGTGGCGATGCGCAGACGTTCCGCGTCCCAAACCAGGGCGCTTGATCCTTCCCAGGACATGATATTGGTTTCCTTGGTTGGCCGATCCGGTCCGGCCAGCAAGCCTCACCATCGCGTTCCGAAAAGAACCTGCGTGGATCGCAGAGCTTACGCATGGCCAATAGCACAGGTCTGGTCGATGGATCGAGAGACTTTCAACGTGATCCAGGACACTCGCCAAGCGGTTTTGCGGAGTGCCGAAGCGCGGGCTCAATCAACCGAGCTTCGGTTAGAGGCGCGGGCTGTCAACGCGGCATCCCGTGCGGCTGTGGCTGAGTCCGCCCTAAAGCGGGCTCAGGTCTCGCCTCGACTTGCGAATTGCTGGTTTAGGAGTCATCGGCCCTTCAATCGTGAGGCGGCGCGGTCTGTCTGCTATTGCCCAATCATACGAGCCTTCGTGCCTAATTGCTGATTTTCCGCCCGCTGTCAGAGGGTAAGCTGTTGCGCGTCGGCCGGCGCCCGCACCACGTGGAAGCCGGCGAGGCCTAGGGCGTTGGCCAGGTGCCACCCGGCCGCGCCGCTCACGTAGGGCGGCCCGCCGCGCGCCTGCAGCACCGCTTCATCGAGGATAGCGGCCACCTCTTCGAAGGTGACCGGTTCGGGTAGGGGCGGGAGGAGCGGCATGGGCGCAGGTTAGCGCCGAGAACAAACAACGAACAAGCGGCTTGCCGCTGATTCCTGTGGATAACGCGCATCGGCTGACATAATGCTCACGTATGCAAGCAAAAGTTGTGTTGGTCGTTGAAGACGAGTGGCTCATACGCGAGACGCTCTGTGAGGTGCTCGCCAATGCCGGTTTCGACGTCATGGAGGCGGAGCGTGCCGATCTCGCCCTAGAGACCCTGGAGCAGCGCGCGCCGGCCGTAGACCTCCTGTTCACCGACGTCACAATGCCAGGCAGCATGGACGGCCTAGAGCTGGCCAGGCGCGTATCGGTCTCACAGCCGGACATTGCGATCGTCGTGGCGTCCGGCAACTTCATCCCGTCGCGTAGCGAACTGCCACCCGGTAGCCTCTTCCTCTCGAAGCCTTACAGCTTCCGGGCGCTGCCCGGGCAGCTTCGGGCGTTCATGGTCGAAGCTGGCGCACCACACTGACCAGCCCGCCTGCAACAAAGTTTTACGCCGGCTTGTTTGCCGTGGCCGCCGGGGAGCAAGCGCCATAGGCTTAGAAGATGAGGATCACGCCCGCCCGCTTTGTCTTGGCCACGTTCTTCTGCCTCATGCTCACGGACGCCTTCGCCCAACCGTCCGACGATCTTGGAGCCGCCGGCACCGCCTTGCAGGACAGCCCGGAAGCAGTGGAAGCGGCGGGCGCTGGCGGGCATCAGGGACGACATCGCCGGGACGACAGCGCCCAACCTGCAGCTATCGATAAGCCGGCGCCGCTGAAGGTCGCTCCTGAACCCGTGCAGCGCCTCGAACAGGGCGCACTTCTCTGCGACACGGAAGGCGAGCTGAAGCAACACCAGGCGGCCATCACCGCCCGCATGTCCGGCGGCTCCGCCCCTGAACCGAGCGGGTGCCGCATCCTATCGGGCATGACCGCTGTGGGTGTGGTTGAGCGGCACGGAATGGCCAGCACGAAGGTTCGCTTACCCGACTCGGCCACGCACCAAGGGTGGACCGACTCGATGGTGCATGACGCGCCATCTAAGACGCAATAACGTGAAGGCTCCTGCCGGCGCCTGCTACCTAACTGCTACCTAGGAGATTTTCGAAGACCGGAAGAACCAGGCTAACCCTTTGATTAGACTGGTGGGCGCGACAGGGATTGAACCTGTGACCCCCGCCGTGTGAAGGCGATGCTCTACCGCTGAGCTACGCGCCCGGCCGTTCGAGCGGCGTGTGTAGCGAGGCGAAATCGCGCTGGCAAGACTTGCCTGTTGCAGCACGCAGGAAAGCTTACTTCTTATTACGGCTCTGATGGATATTTACCGTGTTCTCCAAATGCAAATCCTGCCGGTGTTGTGGCAAAGCGAGAATCGGCACTATAGTGTTTAGACAAGACTAGAGAAAAGACAGATGCCCTCCGAAGACCAGAAAAAGACGCTGCTCGAACTGACTGTGCAGATCGTCTCCGCCCATGTCGGCAAGAACCAGATCGCACCCGCAGCCCTGCCGGCGCTGATCGAGCAGGTCCACGCGGCGCTGCGCAGCGTGGGCCAGGAGCCGGCACCGGTCACCGCGGAAAAACAGCAGCCTTTCGTGGCGGCGAAGCGCTCAATCTTCCCCGACTACATCATCTGCCTCGAGGACGGGCGCAAATTGAAGACCCTCAAGCGCCATCTGCGCTCCACCTTCGGCCTGTCGCCGGAGCAGTATCGCGAGAAATGGGGCCTGGCGCCCGACTATCCGATGGTGGCGCCCAACTACGCGCAGCACCGCTCCCGCCTGGCTAAGCAGCTTGGCCTGGGCCGCAAGCAACAGGACGCCGCCGAGGAGGATGAAGTGATCGAGGCATCCGAGCCCGCACCTGCGCCCGCCCCCGCGCCGGAGCCGCGCGAGACGCGCCGGCGGACGGAGCACACGGCCGCGTCCGTATTCGCCAAATTCCCCGGCAAAGCCGCCGACGGCGAGGCTGAGGCCGAGGTGGCGGAAACAGCGGTCGAACTGCCCGGGCAGAAAAAGCGCGGCCGCAAGCCGTTCTCCAAGCAGCTCGCCCGCTCGATGCCGCGCTGAGGCAGCCGCCATGGCCGACGCTTTCATATGCGACTTCGCCCGCACGCCGATCGGCCGCTTCGGCGGCGCGCTGCGGGAGGTACGCACCGACGACCTGGCCGCGATCCCGCTGCGCGCGCTTCTGGCGCGCCATCCGCAGATGGATTGGGGCACAGTGGACGATTGCTATTTCGGCTGCGCCAACCAGGCCGGCGAGGACAACCGCAACGTGGCCCGCATGGCGCTGCTGCTCGCCGGCATCCCGGCCAGCGTGCCCGGCGCCACGCTGAACCGCCTGTGCGGCTCCGGCCTGGACGCGGTGGGCACGGCGGCGCGCATGATACGCGCCGGTGACGCCGGATTGGTGCTGGCCGGCGGCGTGGAGAGCATGACACGCGCGCCGTTCGTCGTGCCGAAAGCCACCGAAGCGTTCTCCCGACAGGCGGCGATCGAGGACACCACGATCGGCTGGCGCTTCATCAACCCCCTGATGCGCGCGCAGTACGGCGTCGATTCGATGCCGGAGACGGCCGAGAACGTGGCCGCCGACTACAACATCTCCCGGGCCGACCAGGATGCGTTCGCCTATCGCAGCCAGATGCGCGCCTGCGCGGCGCAGGCGAGCGGCTTCTTCGCGCGCGAGATCGTGCCCGTGACCATCCCCGGCCGCCGCGGCGACACGGTTGTGGACACCGACGAGCACCCGCGCCACGACACTACGCTTGAGGGCCTGGCCAAACTGCGCGCGGCATTCCGCACGCCGGGCACGGTGACGGCCGGCAACGCGTCCGGCGTGAATGACGGCGCGGCGGCCCTGATCATCGCCTCCGAGGCGCAGGCGGCGAAGAACGGCCTGACACCGCGCGCCCGCATCGTGGCGATGACCACCGCCGGCGTGCCGCCGCGGATCATGGGCATGGGCCCGGCGCCAGCCACCGAGAAGCTGCTGGCGCTGACCGGCCTGCGCATCGCCGATATCGACCTGATCGAGC
The DNA here is from genome assembly GCA_964247675.1 of uncultured Acetobacteraceae bacterium. GTDB lineage: Bacteria > Pseudomonadota > Alphaproteobacteria > Acetobacterales > Acetobacteraceae > BOG-908. The sequence continues at coordinate 72,000 of CAXTVW010000001.1, read as the reverse complement.
TGAACGAGGCGTTTGCGGCGCAGGCCCTGGCGGTGACCCGCCAGCTCGGCCTGCCGGACGACGCGCAGCACGTGAACCCGCAAGGCGGTGCGATCGCGCTTGGGCATCCGCTGGGGATGTCAGGAGCAAGGCTGGCGATGACGGCGGTGAACGCGATGGAGGCGCTTGGGGTGAAGCGGGCGGTCGCCACGATGTGTATCGGTGTTGGGCAGGGGATTGCAGTGTTGCTGGAGCGGTAAGAAGACGCGGTCCATTCTTGAAAAATGTGACTGCCAGTTTCTGTGTCGAACAGGCGTGCATAGCTTCAGTCGCTGGCCAAGCCGAAACGAGTCATACGACACGAGGAGCAAAACATCGAACGTGCTTCTCGTGCTCTTCGCGTCCATGACGCTCATCAAATGCCGTCCGGACGCGGCAAACGCATTCGGGAAGTAAGTAGAACTTTGTTGCCACGTGCGGCACCAGACAGGCGCGTCAGGAAACACCGAAGCCCAGCAGCGTCGGGGAATTAAAAGTTTTTTGCTTCTTTTTTTCAAAAAAGAAGGACTTGCTTACTTGCCCTAAGAGAGCACCACCTCTTTCCGGGGCTTGCGATAAACATAGCCCCCAGACTGCTGCTCGCTCTCCGTCACCGCTGCCTGCATCACCGCATGGTCCGGCGAGAGCTCGCAGGCCGGATCGGTTGCGTGCATGTCCCCGAGCAGCGCGAACGCCTGGCAGCGGCAGCCGCCCCAATCGATCTCGCGGCGGTCGCAGCTGCGGCAGGGCTCCTTCATCCAGGCGGTGCCGCGGAAGCGCAGGAAGGCATCCGAGCTGTGCCAGATGTCGTGGAGCGAGACGTCACGCACCGAGGGGAAGGTGAAGCCGGGCAGCGTTTCGGCAGCGTGGCACGGCATGGCGCGGCCGGCGGGTGAGATGTTTATGAAGCGCTGCGCCCAGCCGCCCATGCAGGCTTTCGGCCGGGCGGCGTGATAGTCGGGCACCACGTAATCGATCACCATGCGGCCGGACAGGCGGGCGCGGGCGGCTTCCACGGCCTCGGTTGCGGCATGGAGCTGGTCCAGCGTGGGCAGCAGGGCGGCGCGGTTGACCAAGCCCCAGCCATAATACTGCACGTGGGCGATCTCCGTGCGGTCCGCACCCAGGGCTTCCGCCATGGCGATCATCTGCGGCACGCGGCCGGCATTGGCGCGGTGGATGACGAAGTTCAGCGTGAGCGGCAGGCCGGCCTGGCGTATGCGTGCGGCGGCGGCCTGCTTCTTGGCAAAGGCGTTCGGCGAGGCGCCGAAGCGGTCGTTCTCGGAAGGGTCCACGTCCTGGAAGCTGAGCTGGATGTGATCGATGCCGGCGGCCATCAGTGCCGCCATCGCGCGGTCATCCAGGGTGACGCCCGAGGTGATCAGGTTGGTGTAGAGGCCGCGGGCGGAAGCATGGGCCACCAACGCGGCGCAGTCGCGCCGGGCCAGCGGCTCACCGCCGGTGAGATGGACCTGCAGAACGCCGATCTCGGCCGCCTGGTCCAGCACGCGCAGCCAGGTGGCCGTGTCGAGTTCGGTTGCCGCGCGCTCCAGGTCCAGCGGGTTGGAGCAATACGGGCATTGCAGCGGGCAGCGATGGGTCAGCTCGGCGATCAGGCCAAGTGGCGGCGGCGCGATCATAGCCGCACCGCGCCGCGTGCGCTGAGGTCGGCCAGCATGGCATCCACGTCCGTGCGTATGGATTCGGGCGGCGCGTTGAAGCGGGCGGCGAGGTCGGCGACGATGGCGGCCACGTCGCGCTGGCCGTCGATCAGCTTGAGCACTTCGGTGGCGTGTTCGTCTGGCACGAACATGCGCTCCGGCCCGAGCAGCACCCAGGCGCCGCGCACCTGATCCATACGAAACTTGTGGCCTGGGCTGAGGCGCGGAATGGTGTTCATGCGGCGGCCGGGATGAAGGCGCCGGGCGGCGGCAGGCCGGGGGCCACATAGGCGTGGTGCAACGCGTCCAGCTGCGCCCACAGCACGTCGCATTTGAAGCGCAAGGCGGCGAGCACCGCCTGCTGCTGCTCCGGGGTGCGTGCGTGCTCCTGCACATAAGCCAGCGCGAAGTCCGAATCCTGCGGCGCCTGGGTCAGGCGTGGAGTGAAGTAGGCCAGCGTGTCGTGGGTGATCCAATCGTAATTGGCGAGCATGCCGGACACGCGCTCGGCGATGATCTTGGGCGAGAACATCTCGGTCAGCGAGGAGGCGACAGCCTCGAGTATGCTGCGGTCCCGCACGAAGGCTATGTAGGCGTCCACGGCGAAGCGCGTGGCCGGCAGCAATCCGGCGCCGGACTGCACGTAATGGCGGTCCAGGCCCACGCCTTCGGCGAGCTTCAGCCAGCGCGCGACGCCGCCGGTGCCGGGGGCATCGCCGTCATGATCCACCAGGCGGCGGCGCCATTCCCGCCGGAGATCCGAATTTGGCAGACGGGCCAGCAGGGTAGCGTCCTTGGCTGGGATGGCGCTCTGGTAGCAATAGCGGTTCAGCGCCCAGGCCTGGACCTGGCCACGGTTGAGTTGCCCGCCATGCAACAGGCGATGGAACGGATGATGTATGTGGTAGCGCTCGGCGCCAATCTCGCGCAGCGCGTGCGCCAATTGGTCCGGCGAAAGAAGCGTGGTGGTCAGCAATTTTTCCCCGGTCCGGCTTTCCCCGCCCGGCCTGCCGGCCAGAACAGGCCGCGCCCGGGTAGGGCGCGGCGGCCGGCGTTACTTCTTGGCTTCGGCGCAGGCGTAGCTGTTGATTTCCGCGCCCAGCGCGATTTCGACGATCTTAGGGGATTTCCAGGCCATGTTAGGCTCCTTTGGTTGGGACGGTGCGATATTGGGCCTGGCACGCTGCCCGGTCAAATGAACGCTGTGTAGGAACGTGATCGGGCGGGCGCCGGTTGCCGGCAGCGGCAGCCCGTGCTCACGATCTGGGCGGTTGCCCGGCGGTTGAGGGTGGTTCTATAAGCACGCCGCGCGGGAGAGGTGCCAGAGTGGCCGATCGGGGCGGTCTCGAAAACCGTTGTGCGCGCGAGCGTACCGTGGGTTCGAATCCCACCCTCTCCGCCAGCCCATCATTCGCCACCATGCGAACGCGACCGCTAAACCTTGGAAGCGGCGCGACTTTTAGCCAGACGGCCTGGTCAATCGACCGGATGCGTTCGCAACCGATCGTGCCCGTTCGCAACGCTAAGTAAGAGACGGATCAGGGGACGATTCTCCTGTCGTTCGTCATCCGGGCTTTCTAATTCTGATCTCGCACAGGGCGGGGAAGCAGATGCCTGTCAGGGCCGCGGGCCTTATGGCAGCGAAGGTTCGAACAGCTGCGCCGGGGCGTTAAGGAGACGGCGATGGATTATATCTGCTTATCCGCACGGCCGCCTTCTGGCTGTTTAGATACACCCGATCCGGCCGCCTGCGATAATGGGACTGGGACGCGCGAGAGGATCCAACGCAGTCACCCTCGCTAGGCCAGGACGAGTGGCGCGGCCTGCTCGCCAGCTTTCATCTCGCTACCCTGATCGTTGCCTCCGCCTATTTATTGGCTGCACTGGCTGTTTTCTGCCTGGTTGGCCGCGATGCGGAAAGCAGGTGACACGCGGCAAGCCCGAGTTCGTCCACCTCGGCGTGATCCCGTTCGAACAATCCACGACAGGGTCGCTGGATTTAAGACACGATACGCTCCTTTTCGCGTCTTTTTTCGGAGATAGGTCCTCGTATCGGTGCAAATCGGCAGGGGGATTGGCCGAGACTACGTCCTGCCAGCTGTGCTTTGTTGAAGGTACGGAACACGAAACACATCGAGCCAGGCGGTAGTGCCGACCTACATCCTGCGGTCTAGCCGATGATCGATGACGGCGGGACGGCCTCCGAACACGATACAGGCACCGGAGCGCGTAGGCGCTATCGCGTGATAGACCGGCGCGTGATGACGGGCATGCCGGTTGCACGCACAAGCACCCTGCGCCTGCAACACAATTCCGTCGGATCGCCAGGTATAGCACGCGTGCACTAGGGCGAGGAGCATGGTTGCATCATCCGTCTTCGCCTGACGCCGTTATTCTTCGCATGTTCCGCAATGTGGCAAAGGGCCGGCTGGGCGCATCGTCCACGCCGGTATCGTTGCAGATCATCATGTCTCGTCGTCAGGGGAGTCGATCGTGTCCACATCCGTCCAACATCGTTACAGCAGTGTCGTCGATCAGATAGCCCATCTTGCCTGGTCCGATCTTTCAACCCATGACCTGACCTGCGCGCAATGGGCGTATTACTATTTCTCCGTGCAGTTCCGCGAGAGTCTGGAGATCGCCTGCCGGCTGTTCGGCGATGACAAGCTCCTGTCGCAGTTGCGGCGCGAGGAGTGCGACACCGCAAATCTCTCGCCTTATCCTGGCGTCGCGGCGCCAGGCGAGCGGATGAACCACGACGAGTTCATGCGCCGCATACTGGCAATATCGGATATCGATCCGATACGGCGCGCAGGGCTGCAGCAGCTTGGCGAACGCTATCTGCGGGTCACCCGCGCGTTGCCGGACATGCATCGTGCGCTGGCCATCTCCAGCTACGAGGATGGCGGGCTGGAGGCGGTGTTCCGCGCCATCTTAAAGGCGCCGGACTGGAATGCCCCGGGGCTCGGCGCGTTCCGGCATTTCCTGGTCGAGCATATCCGGTTCGACAGCGACGAGCAGGCCGGGCACGGCGCGCTCAGCCGCCACATCGTGCCGGATGACCGTGTCCTGCCGCTATGGACTGCGTTCCTCGATCTGTTCGTGGCGGCAGCACCCGGCCTGCAGCGGCAACTTGCCCTCGCCGATGCGGCCGAATAGGCCCGCGACACCCATGACGATGCTGGGGCGGAACCTTCCGCCCAGCCGGCTGCGCGGCTGGGCGGAAGGGCTGCCGCCGGAGGAGCACCTGTTTCCGGGCCAACTGGAGCGGCGCGCCACCCAGTCCCTGCTGACGGTGTTGCTGGAGGATGCGCGGGCCTGCACGGCGGCAGGCCCGGTCGGCGCCACGGTCACGTTCGACGAAGCGCTGGGCCGCCTGCGCGCGTGGGACTTCGAGTCATCCGGCAAACTGCAAGACGTGCTCGTCTGGGTGGTGGAACAGATGGTTGAGGGCGTCGTCCATGTGGATCACCCGCGCTATTTCGGCCTGTTCAATCCGGCGCCCAGCTTCCCCGCCCAATGTGCCGAGCGGGTAGTGGCCGCATTCAACCCGCAGCTTGCCACGCATGTCACCTCGCCTTTCCCGGTCGCCGTCGAGGCGCACCTGATCGCCCGGATTGCCGAGCGTGCGGGGTTCGCTGCGACCGCAGGCGGCCATTTCACCAATGGCGGTTCCGAGGCGAATGCCACTGCCATGGTCTGCGCGCTGACGCACGCCGACCAGGCGTTCGGCGAGCAGGGCGCGCGCGCCTTTGCCCGGCCGCCGGCAATCTACGTATCCGAGGCCGCCCACCTGGCCTGGCTGAAGATCGCCCATCAGGTGGGCATCGGCCGCTCGGCGGTGCGCCTGATCGCCACGGACGGTGCTGGCCGGATGGACGCCGCGGCACTCGGCGGCCGCATCGCCGCCGACGAACAGGCGGGCTTCCTGCCGGTGATGATCGTCTCCACGGCGGGCACCACGGGCGCCGGCATGATCGATCCGGTCGAGGCCTGCACTGGCCTGGCCCGCCGGCATGGTGCCTGGCACCATGTGGACGCGGCCTGGGGGGGTGCCGCGCTGTTCTCCGACCGGCTGCGTCCGTTGCTGGACGGCCTGTCCACCGCCGATTCGGTGACCATAGACGCGCATAAATGGCTGGCGACCACGATGGGCTGCGGCATCGTCCTGACCGCCCATCCTGGCGTGCAAAACCAGGCGTTCCACGCTTCCATGCCCTGCATGCCGTCGGCCGCCGACGAACTCGACCCTTACGTGAACACCGTGCAGTGGTCGCGCCGCTTCCTGGGGTTGCGCCTGTTCGTGGCGCTGGCCTGCAGCGGGTGGGACGGCTATGCGTCCTACCTGGAACGCGCCGTCGAGCTGGCTGCCACGCTGGCGGCCATGCTGCGGGCCCAAGGCTGGAGCATCATCAACCGCTCGGAGCTGGCCGTGCTGTGTGCCCGCCCCCCGCAAGGCTCGGCGCCCGTGGCGGCGCTCTGCGCGGCGGTGGTCCGGAGCGGCCAAGCCTGGGTCTCTCCCGTAGCGTTCGAGGGCGAGGCCACCGTGCGTATCTGCATCACCAGCGGCGAGACCACAGGCGCCGACCTGACGCGCCTTGTCGCGGCCCTGTCCAGCGCCGCGGGGAACTGAGAGTGCACGCGCGCGCCGCCGGCCAGGACACGGCCTCGCGCGCCTGGGCAAGGGCGCTTGCCAATATCGGCCAGCTCGCGCCCGGTGCGCAGCTCTTTGCCGAACGCCTGGACGCGCTGGCCCAGCTGCAGGGCGACAGACTTGCGCTGAGCGGGCCGGAAGGCGCGCTGAGCTATCACGCGCTTGCGGCGCTCAAGACCAGGGTTGCCGCCTGGGCACGGCAGCATGTGTCGCCTGGCGAAGTGGTGGCGCTGCTGATGCCCAACCACCACACGTATCCGGCGATCTGGGCGGGGCTGAACCAGGCCGGCGCGGTCGCCGCGCTGATCAACACCAACCTGCGGCAAGACGGTCTTGTGCACGCGATCGGCTCCGCCGGGGCGGCCCACCTGATCGTGCATGAGGCGTTGCTGCGGTCCGTGCTGCCCGTGGCGGAGCGGCTGCCGCCCACGATGGCGCGCTGGGTGATCGGCGATGCCGGTGACCTGCCGCCAGGCACGCGCGCTTTTGCGCCGGAAGACGCGCCGGCCACCACCGCGCACCATCCGGCGCAGATGGGCGACACCGCCCTGCTGATCTACACGTCCGGCACCACCGGCTGGCCCAAGCCGGCGCGCATCACCCATTATCGTGTCCTGGAATGGAGCCTGTGGTTCGCCGGCATCATGGGTCTCCGCCCGTCGGACCGGCTCTATGACTGCCTGCCGATGTATCACAGCACCGGCGGCGTAGCCTGCCTGGGCGGCACGCTGCTGGCCGGCGGCTGCACGGTGGTCAGGCCAGCCTTTTCGGCGCGAAGCTTCTGGCAGGACATCACCGCCGAACGCTGCACCATCCTGCTCTATATCGGCGAGCTGTGCCGCTACCTCCTGGCAGGGGCCGGAAGTGCCCACGACACGGCGCATCATCTGCGGCTGGCCTGCGGCAACGGCCTGCGCCCCGAGATCTGGACGCAGTTCCGCGACCGTTTCCGCATACCCCGGCTGGTGGAGTTCTATGCCTCCACGGAGGGCAACGTCTCTCTATATAACTGCGAGGGTCAGCCGGGCTCCATCGGGCGCCTGCCCGGTTTCCTGCGCCACAGACCGCCTGTGGCCCTTGTCGCCTGCGAGCCGGACAGCGGCGAGATCGTGCGCGGCCCGGACGGAGGCTGCGTCCGTTGCGCGCCAGGTACTGCCGGCGAGGCGGTCGGGCGGATCAGCGGGCGGGCGGACACGCCCGGCTCGTTCGACGGCTACACGGACCCTGCCGCCACCGAGGACCGCATCGTCCGCAACGTGTTCGCGCCCGGCGATGCGTGGTTCCGCACCGGCGACCTGATGCGCCAGGACGACGCGGGCTACTTCTATTTCCTCGATCGGCTGGGCGATACGTTCCGCTGGAAAGGCGAGAACGTATCCACGACACAGATCGCCGAAAGCCTGCTCGGCGTGCCGGGCGTCACGGCGGCAGTCGTCTACGGCGTGGCCGTGGCGGGTTGCGACGGACGCGCCGGCATGGCCGCGATCACGGTCGGCTGCGGGTTTGCGATCGCCACCCTGTATGCGCGCCTGGCGCGCGGCCTGCCAGGCTATGCAATACCGCTGTTCATCCGGATCTGCCCGGCGCTGGAGACCACCGGCACCCACAAATTCATCAAGACCCGCCTCATCGAGCAGGGATACGCGAGCATCGGCGATGGCGACCTGCTCTATCGCCTGGACATGCGGGCGGCGTCCTACGTGGCGATGGTGCCGGCCTGTTCCGCCGCCGAGGATAGCCGGCGGCCGCAAGCGCGCGGCCGCCGGCCAGAGACGTCCTACCAGGCCGGAATGGCAGGAAGTCCCGCGCCGAACCTGGCGTAGTCGTAGGTGGTGACAGCGTCGGCCTTCGGCGGCCCGCCGCCCCAGTTCGGGTTGCCGGTCCACTCGTTGGCCATGATGAAGCCCTGCGCGGTGGTGTTCAGGTCGGCGTTGCTGGTCGTGTAGGCGGCCTTGCCGTCAACCGTGAAGGTGATCGTGCCGGACTTCCACAGGAAGCCGTAGCGGTGCATCGCCTTGGACGGGTTGAACGGCAGTTGCAGGATGTAGGTCGCGTTGCTGGGGTGCAGCGTCAGGTGGACCTGGCCGCTGTTGGCGCTGCCGATCCAGCTCTCGTTCGTCAGGAACTCGATGTCCCACTCGTGCGGCCCGTAGTTCGGCGCCTCGATCCAGAAGAATGAGGCGCATACGCCTGGCGTGCTGCTGACCTGCATGCGCGTCTCGTAATAGCCGTATCCGTAACCGTGGGTGTTGGTGCCCGACAGGCCGCCGGTGGAGGCCCACTCGGCCGCCTTGTAGGGGGTGGCGGTCTGGCCGCCGGGCACCGTGAGCTGGATAAAACCGCCGTTCTCCCCGTTGAACGACGTGATGAACCGGTCGTTCTGCAGCGACAGCATGTTGCCTCCGGTACCCACCCAGTCACCGTCGAGGCGGAACAGGCCGCTCGGCGATGTGTTGCCCGTCCACGGGCTGAATGGGGTGTGGACCGTTTGCGCATGCAACGCGTCAGAAACGAAAACCGTCGTCAGCAGCGCGCAAGCTACGGCCCCCATCTTGTACTTCAAAACGCTTATTCCTTTACTATGACCGGCCGAACACAAATCAACATACGCCCCGGGAAGCGGCTCGCCGGCGACACATTGTCGACCGGCCCCCTTCCTGGCTCACAAAATCGTGTAAAGCAGGACTGCCCTGTATTCAACAGGAAATTTCGTTGAAATGTCCCACTTATGATGATGCACCAACGTGACGCTCCCCCTGGCACCAAGCGTCCGGTCCGCTGGTCCGGCAATGCCCAGGCGTTTTCAGAGCCAGCTGAGGATGGCTGAAGGGGCCGGTCCAGTTGAGCCTGAAGACCTTATAGAATTGTATTCGCAAGAAAGACGGATGGACAACGATAGAATGATCATCACGATTAAGAATATATTTCGTGATACGGATCACATGCGCTCGCACTTGACTTGACCCGATCCCTGAAATCGACCAGCAAAACCGTTTGTTACGTTCCGGCATCAGACTTGCTGGGTCGCAACCTGACACGCAATCAGTAAAGCGGTTTCGCAATCGCAGATTGTGCTGTACGCGTCAGTCGCAGCTTCCTGTCGGCATTTACACGTGCAAGTATATATCAGGGGACTTTCAAAATCGTCCCGGCTTTCGCAGCACTATACTGCACGAAAATGTGTTGTTGTTGGGGTTCCGCAAACGCCAATAGTTGTATTGGGTTCCGCTGTCACCGGTGCATAACAGTATCGTTCCAGAAGGAATTCAGCATGTGCGCCGCGCAGATTGATCCGTCCCCTGATCCGTTCGACCGAGCGATACGTTACGGCCTGGCCTCCTCGGACGCTGTCGTCCTGCTAGACCCGGACGGCATCCCCAGATGGGCCAACGCCGCCGCTCACGCGCTGCACGGGGTGAGCAGCTTGAGCGAACTCGGAGCCCTGCCCGGCGAGTACATGGACAGGCTGTGTGCCCTGTGCCCGTCTTCGCTGAAGGCGGACCCCGACGGCCCGGGTCTGCAGACTGCGCGGCCAGCACGGGACCAGGCACCGCGGCAGCCGCAGGACATGCGAGCGGACTGTCATGTCCGCACGACCGTGCTGCGGGCGGCCGAGCGTGTGGTGGGGCACGCCATCACCATTTCAGTGCGCGCCGTTCCGGTAGCAGGCGCGCAGGCAGCAGGCGCGGGAGCGGGGCAGGCTTTCCCTGATGGAATCGGACCGGCCGCCGCCCTCCTGCAGTGCCGCGAGCCGATCATCGCGAACGTGGACGGCGCACCTGCAAGCGGTGCCGGCACCGGCCGTGCAGGCGGGGGGCATGCATCTTCATCCTGCTTGCCCGCAATCTTGGTGAACCATCCCGACGCAATTTGCCTTCCCGCTGCCTGCAGCCCGGCGGCAGGCAGCGGCAGGGCCGTGCCGGAGGATGGCCAGACCAAGTGGCCGGTGATGCTGGAAGCGGACCGGCTTGTCGCCCCGGGCAGATCGGACACGCATGCGGGTGCCGCCACCCCGGCCCGCAGTCTCTTCGGGTGGGAAGCGGCGACGCCGGCGTGGCTGTGCGACATGATCCCGGCGCCAATCTTCGTGCTTGACGCGGAGCGGCGTGTGGTTGCCGCAAGCGACGCGCTGCTCGACCTGCTCGGCTACGCGTCTGCCGATTTCTTCGGACACCACATCGTGGAGTTCCTCGCCGGTTCGTCCATACGCTTTTTTAGGGACGTGTTCTGGCCCGGGCTTGCCGATTGCGGCCTGGCGGAAGACCGTGCGTGCGAGCTGCTGACAAGCCGGGGCGGCACGCTGCGGGTGAGGCTTGCCGGACGCCCCGTGCTGGACGGCCAGACTATACGTTGTGTGACCTGCGTGATCGAGAACCTGACCGAACACCATTTCAGCGAAGCCAAGTTCACCGCGCTGTTCACGCTTTCCCCCGTCCCCATGCTGGTGCGCAGGTTGGAGGACGGGCGCATCCTGCACACCAACCCTGCCTTGCTTTCGCTGACCGGGCACGCACCGGACACGCTGACCGGCCGCCCGATGGACGAGCTGGCCATCTTCGAGCCGAGCGCCGCGCGCCAGCGGTTCGAGCGCGAGTTGCGTGCGGGCCGGCCGCTGCGGGGGGCGGCAATGCGCCTCAAGGCGGCTGACGGCGCCCTGCTCGATGTCCAGGCGACGGCGACGGCGGTCCAGGTCTCCAGCCAGAGCTGCGCGCTGGTCATCCTGCAGGACGCGGCAAGCGGCCGCTTCGACGAGCAGCAGATGTTCCGCGCGATCGAAGCGGTTATGAGCGACACCTCCTGGTTCAGCCGCAGCGTCGTCGAGAAGCTGGCCAGCGTCCGGGTGCCAGGCACGCCGCGTGTAAAGGCGGGCGAGCTCGACGACCTGACGAAGCGGGAACGTGAGGTGCTGGCGATGATCAGCCACGGCTGGGGCGATGCTGAAATCGCCAGCCGGCTGAGCCTGACGCGCTCGACGGTGCGAAACCACGTGGCCGCGCTCTACAGCAAGATCGACGTGCACAGCAGGAGCAGCGCGATCATCTGGGCACGCGAACGCGCGCTGAACGTGATCCATCCGGCCGCCGAGCTACGCCAGATGCCGCCATGCCGGGGCGTGGTCGCCCATCCCCGGGCCGAACGCGTCCGCACCACACCTTAGAGGAGCAGCCGGCGATGAGCGTGCGAGACACTGTGCTGCGGGTCATCGACGACGTGGCGCGCACGAACGGCAGGCGGCTGCCGCCGCTTACCGACGATCTTCCCCTGCTCGACAGCGGGCTGGATTCTCTCTGCCTTGCCGTCATCGTGGCCAATCTGGAAGACGAGCTCGGCATCGATCCGTTCAGCAGTGCCGAGGACGGCGCCCTGCCGGAGACGGTCGGCGCTCTGGTGGGCCTCTACGAGGGAGCCCTGGTTTGAGATGGAGCGCCTTGCCGGGCTGATACAGCGGCAAGGCCGGGTGCGGGAGAGCCGAGGGCCGCACGGCCAGGAGGCGAGAGCCGGAACCCTGATCGGCGGCGGCCTGCACGTCCCGTTCGCACGCGCCGCAGCCTGCCGGGCCTCGGCGCGGGCCGCCGCTGCGTATGCTGGCGCCAGCGTCGTGCTCGCCGTGGCCGACCAGTTGCGCGCCGCACTCGCGCTGATCGCCCTGGACGGCGTGGCAGCGCGCATCGTGCTGGTCCCGGCCGGCGAGGCGGCCGCGCACCTGGCCGCGATCGTCATGGCCGCCGACGCCGGGCACGTGATCGAGGACTGGATGCTGCCGGGCGAGGATGAAGCGGCCGCGCCACCCACATCCGCCGCTTGCCAGACGGAATGGGTACTACTCACCTCGGGGACGACAGGCGCGCCGAAGCTGGTGGTGCACACGCTGCAGACGCTGTCCGCGCATGTCGCGGCCCAGCACGGACCGGACCGGACCCAAAACCGGACCCAGCACATCTGGGGCACGTTCTACGACACGCGGCGCTATGGCGGCCTGCAGGTCCTGCTTCGCGCGCTTATCCAGGACCAGGCGCTGGTGCTGCCCGGCGCGGCCATGACCCTGCCGGCTTTCGTGGCGCACGCCGCCGCCCATGGCGTCACCCACCTGGTGGGCACGCCGTCGCACTATCGCCAGTTGCTGATGTCCGGCCTGGCCGGCCGGCTCAGGCCGGATTACGTACGGCTGTCGGGCGAGATCGCGGACCAGGCCATCCTCAACCGGCTGCGGCACTGCTTCCCGCAGGCGGAGATCGTGCACGCTTTCGCATCGACCGAGGCTGGGCTCGCCTTCCAGGTCTCCGACGGGCGTGCCGGCTTGCCTGCCGATTACGCGACGGTCCTGGTGCCCCGGGTGGAGGCCGAGATACGCGGGCAGGATCTCCGTATCCGCTCGCCGCTGAACGCGCTCGGCTACCTGGACCGGACGCGCATCCCGGTTGCAGCCGAGGATGGCTTCGTGGACACCGGCGACCTGCTGAATCTGCACGATGGCCGCTACCATTTCGCCGGGCGGCGGAGCGGGCAGGTGAACATCGGCGGGCGCAAGGTGCATCCCGAGGAGGTCGAAGCGATCCTCTACGAACATCCCGCAGTCGACATCTGTGCGGTGTGGGCACGGCGCAACCCGATCACCGGCGCCGTCGTGGCCGCCGACATAATGTGCCGGCCGGAGATCCAACACGAGATAGACAGCCGCGAACGGCTGGCCTGCGACCTGGTGGAGGACATACAGTCGTTCTGCCGGACCCGCCTGCAGGCCCACAAGATCCCCGTCTCGATCAGCTTCGTGCGCAGCGTGGATCTCAGCCGTTCGGGGAAGCTGGCACGGCTGCATGCGTAACATCTTGCTGACCGGCGGAAGCCGCGGCCTGGGCCTGGCCACCGCATCGCGGCTCGCCGAAGCCGGCTTCGGCGTGATCGCGGTAGCCCGCAAGTCCAGCGACGCGCTGGAAGCGCAAATCGCATCGTCTGCGGGCGGCGCCGGCCGGCTGAGCTTCTGCGCCAGCGACCTGTCCGACACCGACGGGCTCGGCGGGCTGGTCGCGAAGGTGACAGGCGAGTTCGGACATCTCTACGGAATCGTCAACAACGCCGGCATCGGCACCAGCGGCATACTGGCGACGATGCCGAACGCACAGATCGAGGCATTGATACGGCTGAACGTGGTGTCGGTCATCATGCTCACGAAATATGCCGTGCGCTCGATGATGGTGGGCGGCGCCGGACGCATCGTCAACATCTCCTCCATCGTCGGTTCCACCGGCTACAGCGGCCTGTCGGTCTATTCGGCGTCGAAGGCGGCGTTGGGCGGGTTCACCCGTTCGCTGGCGCGCGAACTCGGCCCGCTCGGCATCACCGTCAACACGGTGGCACCAGGCTTCATCGCCACCGAGATGACGGGCGAAATGACGGTGCCGCAGATCAAGAAGATCGCGTCACGGTCTGCGTTGAAGCGGATGGCGGAGGCGTCGGACGTGGCCGGTGCGGTAGCGTTCCTGGTGGGCGACGCGGCGCGCAACATCACGGGGACGACGCTGACGGTGGATGCCGGGAATACGGCCTGACACAGTAAGGAAGGCTTGTTTTCGAGAAAAGAAGTAAAAAGCTTCCCTCTGCGCTGTCGCCGTTTGCTGACGCGCCGTCTCCAAGACGCGTACCGTACGGAGATAAAAGTTTTTTGGTTCTTTTTTTCAAAAAAGAACTGCTTGCCTTGCAACCCTCGATACCGAAACGCGCGCTACAGGACAGCGAAGTTTCACGAGCGTCCACCCCGCTGCCCTACATCGCCTAGTGCACACGCTTCTGCTTGCCACCGTTTCATTCCGCCATTGTCCGCACCTGGGTGAGGCCCGCTGGTGCCAGACACCCGAGAATGATCCCGGGGTGGACCGATGCTGTTGCACACGCTGCCGACCGAGCCGCAAGGCGCAGGCAAAGCAAGCCGCCTGCGTCCTGCCGTGGATTTCCGGGCCGTGCCGAGAGTGTCCGTGTGGTCCTGGCTGGGACCCGTGGCCGGCGGCGAGGCGGCGATCACGCTCCTCGTGCCGGCCGGCATATTGCTGGTCGCGTCGGGCTGGCACAGCCTGCCATTGCAGGTCCCCGCGGTCTCCCTCGCCTCGCTCGCCTTATGGTTCATGGCCGCGCAATCGCAACAGCTCTACCGTCCCCTGCACGGTCACCACGCGTTCAGCTCCGGGCCGTTGGCCACGGCCTGCCTGCTCTGGGTGCTGGCCGTCACCGTCCTTCTGCTCGCACTCCGGCCGGACATCCCGATCCCCACGACGATCTGCGCGCTGGCAACCGGCATGCTGTTGGCCATCGCCGCGCGCCAGTTCTGGCAGGCCCGCCTGCAGGCCCGCCTGGTTGACGGCAGCTGCATAGACCGCGCGCTGGTGATGGCCACGGACCGCGGCACGGCGCGCGAAGCCGCCGATGAACTGGAAGAGGCGTCCGGCAACCGCATACGCGCGGCGGTCTGCATGCCGATCCCGGGCACCAATGACGGCCCCTCGCTGGCCTGGCTGGAGGACGCCGTCTGCTCGCGCATGGTGGACCAGGTCTATATTGTCGGCGTCCAGAACCTTGCAGTCGTGTTCAGCGAGGTGCTGCCGCATCTGGCTGGCCTGGACATCGACGTGACGCTGCTGTCGGAACGCTCCGCCAAGGCCACGGCGCCGAGTTGCAGCACGCGGATGGGCCGGCTGAATGCGGTGCCGCTGTCCTCGCGTGCAATGGGTCCGGTACGCGCGTCCGCAAAGCGGGCGATGGACCTGGCGCTGGCCTCGGTGATCTGCCTGCTCGGCGCGCCGTTGCTGGCCCTGATCGCGTTGGCCATTAAGCTGGACAGCCCGGGCCCTGTCCTGTTCGTGCAGCGGCGGGAGGGACTGCGGTGCCGGGTGTTCCGGGTGTTCAAGTTCCGCACGATGTTCACCCATCTCGCCGATGAGGCCGCGTTGGACCAGACCACCCGGCATGATCGCCGCGTGACGCCGGTCGGCCGCATCTTGCGCCGGCTGAGCCTGGACGAGCTGCCGCAACTGATCAACGTACTGCGCGGCGACATGTCCATCGTCGGGCCGCGGCCGCACTCGCTGGGCATGACCGTGGACGGCCGCAGCCTGCACGACACCTTGGCCGAATACCGTATCCGCCACCGCGTGAAGCCGGGCATCACCGGCTGGGCGCAGATCAATGGTTGCCGCGGCGAGGTGACGACGATCGGCAAGCTGCAGCGCCGCATCGCGCTCGATTGCGAATATATCGAGCGCTGTTCGGTGGCGATGGATGGCTGGATCCTGCTGCGCACGATCACGACCATGCTGTTCGACAAGCACGCCTACTGAGCCGGCCAGGAACAGTCATGGACGTGACTTCGCACGAGACCTTGCAGCCTTATGAGCCGCCCGCAATGGCGCCGGGCCAGGAATGTGGCGGCGAGGCACCGCAAGGCGTCGAGTTCGGCCGCATCCTGCGCGCTTTCTGGCGCAACCGTCTGCTGATCGCAGGCTGCGCCGTCCTGGGGCTGGCACTTGGCGTCGGCGCGCTCCGCGTTCTGCCGGCAAACTACAAGAGCGGTGTCTCGATCCTTCTGGACCCGAAACAGGCGGACACCCTGGGCGCCAACGAGGAGTTCGCCAGCATCGCTGTCGACAGCGGCAAGGTCGCCGATGTCGAGCAGATACTGATCTCGTCGCGGCTGCTGGAGAAGGTGGTACGCGCTGACCACATGGCGGACAACCCGTTGTTCGGCGGCCTGTCGAAGTCGCTGCCGCGGCGCATGCTGGACATGCTGACGGGCACGCGCGCGCCGGTGGCCGACAGTCCCGAGATTCGGACCGAGCGGGCGATAGACCGCCTGGGCAAGATGATACGCACGTCGCGCGTCGGGATGACCTACGTCATCACGGTGACGGTGACGGCCCCGAGCGCCCAGGCGGCGCAGCACCTCGCGACCGCGGTCGCGGACGCCTACATCGCCGACCAGGTCGCCACGAAATATGCCGAGGCGCATAACGACGGCGCCTGGCTGCATGCAAGGCTGGAGCAGATCAGGCCCGAACTGGTTGCCAGCGAGGCCAGGGTGCAGACCATCCGTCACCAGTACGGTCTGTTGCAGACCGACAATGCACCTGGCTCGAGCACGAACCGGCAGACGCTGGCTGAGCTCACGACCGAACTGGTGAAGGCGCAGGCGGAAGCGGCGCAGGCCGGCGCCCGCTACGGCCAGGCGATGAGCACGATACGGGCGGGCGGGATGCCCGATGTCGGCGGCTCGCTCATGCTCGATACGCTGCGCACCAGCACGGTGGATGCCGAACGCAAGCTGGCCGACCTCTCCACGGTATATGGCGCGAACCACCCGGTCCGCGTGCAGGCCGCCAGCAGCCTGGCGACCCTGAACGCGCGCATGCGTACCGAAACGCTCCGGCTCACTTTGGCACTGCGCGACCAGTATGATTCGGCACAGGCACGCGTGCGGTCGGTGCAGGCGTTGCTGAAGGCGATCGCGGCCGACGAGGCGGCGGCCGACAACGTGCACGGCCGCGCGCTGCTGAACGAGGCGGAACGGGTGGCTCAGGTGAACCGCACCACCTACGAGGCGGCGCTGAACAGGCTGCACGACGTCGAGCAGCAGGAGACCCGGCAGCGGGCGGAAGCCGGGATCATCTCGCCGGCGCCGTTTCCCGAACAGCCGAACTTTCCCCGCCCGATGCTGTGCCTGCCGGCGGGCGTTGTGTTCGGCCTGTGCCTGGGCATGGGGTTCACGCTGACGAGCACGCTGCTGCGCGGGCGGGTGGAAGATGCCGACCAGGCCGAGAGCCGGTTGCAACTGCCTGTCCTGGGAGCGATCCCCCGCCTCGGCCGGCGCGAGCTCGGCCGTAACCGGGATGCCTCCTCCCTGCTGTGCTACCTGGAAGGCAACCCCGCCTCGCTTTATGCGGACAGCCTGCGGCGCCTGCGCCTCGCCATCCGGCCGCGTGCCGGCGAGGGCGCGAGAGTGGTGCAGATCACCTCCTCCGAACCAAGCGAGGGGAAGTCCACGCTTGCCGTCAGCCTGTCGCTCACCGCGGCACGGTCCGGGATAAGGACGGCACTCGTCGATTTCGACTTGCACCACCCTTGCGTGCGCCTGATGCTGGAGGGTCTGGGGATCGGTGCTACTGAAATCGTGGCCCGCTCAGGCTCGTTTTCCACGGCGGTGAGCCGGCATCCGGATCTGCCGCTGTGCATCGTGACGGCCGGGCTGCTATGCGGCGAGCGATCCGATCCGTCGCTGGAGGGCGCGGGATTGCAGGTTTTGCTCGCCGAGCTGCGCACGCAATTCGACCTGGTCATCGTCGACTCCGCACCCATCCTCGCCTCCTCGGACGCGGTCCTTGCGGCGCAGGCGGTGGACGCGACGGTGCTCGTCTGCGCCGTCCAGTCCACGTCCTGCGAGCAGGTCCTGCGCGCCATACGCGCCTTGCGCGTGGCGGGGGGGCACGTGTGCGGCCTGGTCCTGAACAAGGTTCCCGCAATGCCCGCAACCTACGGATATCCCTACCAGCCGCGTCGGGAAAGCCTGTGGCACCGGACTGCCGCGGGCTCCGCGTAAACGGCGAATCCCCGCAATCACCCACGCCACCGAGGGAGGATCAGGCATGCTGACCATTGGACTGCTCAACAACATGCCGGACGGCGCCATGCAGGCCGTCGAGCGCCAGATCTGCTCGCTCTTGTCCGCCGCCTCGGACGGCTTGACGGTGCGGCTGAAGCTGTTCGCGGCGCCCGGCTTGCGCCCTGCCTTCCTGCAATCCCATGTGGACGCGAACTACGAGGCATTCGACACGCTGGAAGAGCAGGCACTGGACGCGCTGATCGTGACAGGCAGCGAGCCGAAGGCAGCCTGGCTGGAGGACGAGCCGGCCTGGCCCACGCTCAGCCGTATTGCTGACTGGGCCGAGTTGACGGATACGCCTGTGCTCTGGTCGTGTATGGCCGCCCATGCCGCCGCCTACCGGCTCGGCGGCGTGCACCGGCAGAGGCTGGCGCGAAAACTTTCCGGCCTGTTCCTCTGCCGGCGCCACGGTCACGTTCCGGGCCTGGCAAGCAGCTGGCTGCAGCCGCACTCCCGTTTCTACGGCCTCGACCGGAAGGCGCTCGTCAAAGCCGGCTTCCAGATCATCTCGGCGTCACCCGAGACCGGACCCGACATGTTCCTCTGGCGCGGCTTCGCCGAGCACCTCTTCCTGCAGGGCCATCCGGAATACGGGCTCTCCGCCCTGCCGGGCGAGTTCCGCCGCGACGTCGAGGCCTTTCTCGCAGGCCGGTCCGCATACTATCCCGAGCCGCCGGTCGGCTATTACGGCCGGGCGGTGCTCGCCCAATTGGCGGCGTTCCGCTGTCGGGCGCTAGCGCGCCCCGATCCCGCGTTGCTGGACGATTTCGACGCGATCGCCTGCCACATCGCCGCGGAGTATAGCTGGCGCCCGGCCGCACTGCATGTGTATGCAAACTGGCTGAGGCGCGTGGCAGCGCTCCAGGCGCGCCGCAACGTGCCGGCCAGACCTGGCCAGCGCGGCAGGGGGGCTGCCCTGCGGGCGCCCGCCGCCTTCGCCCAGCCAGGAGGCTCGGGCTGGCCAGCGTGACGTTCGATCTCGCCGAGACAGCGGCCGCCTCGCTGACCGATTCAGGGCCGGCCAGCCCGGCGGCAGCACCGGTCCGCAAGCGGGCCGCCATGGTCAGCCAAACTGTCAGCCGCGAGATCGGGGAAGGCGACCTGCCGGCTGTGGCCGCGCTGCTCCGCGAAGGTTTTCCAGACAAGCCGCTCGCCTGGTTCACGGCGGCGCTGGCCACCATCGCGCGTATGCCGGCCGTGGCGGGCATGCCGCGGTTCGGCTACCTGCTGGAGGCGCACGGCCAGCCCGTGGGCGCCGTGTTGACGCTGGCAGCGCCTGGCGGCGACCCCCTGCCCGCCACCCGTCTCAACGTTGCGTGCTGGTACGTGCAGCCGCGCTACCGTCCCTACGGGACGATTCTCTACCATCGCCTTCTGGCGCTCGGCGCCACCTGCCTCAACGTGACGCCGGCCGAGCGTACCTGGCCGGTTATCGAGGCGCAGGGTTTCCGCCGCTTTGCCGAGGGCGTTTTCGTAGGTCTGCCGCTGCTTGGCACCCCGGCGCTGGGCACAAGGATCGTGCCCTGGACGCCGGGCGAGGCCGGCGCCTTGAGCCCTTACGAGCAGGCGCTTCTCACCTTCCACGCCAGTGTTGGCTGCCTGACGTTTACCTGCGTCGGCCGGACAGGCGTGGTGCCGTTCGTATTCAGGCACCGTCCTTCTCGCCACCGGCTGCGCGCCGTCCAGCTCATCTACTGCCGCGACCTGGCCGACCTCGGCCGCCATGCCGGGGCGATCGGGCGCTACCTCGCCCGGCATGGTTTCCTGTCGGTCATGGCCGGGACGAGCGGTCCGGTGGCCGGCCTGCCAGGCCGCTACCTGCCGGGCAAGTGCCCCATGTACTACAAGGGCCCTGTTAGACCGCGCGCGGGCGATATCGCTTACACGGAGCTGGCGCTGCTCGCACCCTGAGACCAACCGGCGCTGGCGTCGGCGCGCGGCAGAAAGCAGGCAGTCCTCTTTTAAAAAGAGAAGCAAAATTTTGTTTCCCCACACTTGCAGCAGTCGCGTGTTCGCGGACAAACGCGCGCGCTGAAGTTGCGGGAAAGCCAAAGTTCTTTGCTTCTTCTTTCAAGAAAAGAAGGCCTTGCTTGCTTCCGCAACCGTCACTCTCCAGGCCGGCTGATATGAGGTGAGGCGCTCCTGTATCAGCCGGAGTAGTGCAGCCGATCCTGTCCCCCACGCTCAGCCGGCTTGTATCCCTGTTCATCGCGCACGCCATCCGGCGAGGTCGAAACGGTCACGGGCAGGCGCAGGCCCGCGGCAGGAACGGGGGTTGCCACAATGCCCAACGCCGCCCTGCGATCGGCGATCGCACTCCAGCCGCACCCTCTCGTCTCCGTCATCATCCCGCATTTCAATGATCTGTCCGGCCTTGCCGCCTGTCTTGCCGGCCTGCAATGCCAGACTTGGCCGCCGCACGCTTTCGAGGTGATCGTGGCCGACAACAACTCAGCCTGCGGTCTCGATGCGGTGCGGCAGGCGGCCCGCGGCGCCACCGTCATACACGCGCGCGTGCAGGGCGCCGGCCCGGCCCGCAACGCCGGGGTCGAGGTGGCGCGCGGCCGGATACTGGCTTTCATCGACAGTGATTGCCGTCCCGCCCCGGACTGGATCGAACACGGCGTGGCCGCGCTCAGGTCCTACGATTTCGCCGGCGGCCAGGTGCGCACGATCCCGCTCGACAGCGCTTCGATCACCCCCGTCGAGGCGTGGGAGATGGAGTTCGGCTTCGATTTCGAACGCTACGTCAAGGAGGAGGGCTATACCGGCAGCGGCAACATGTGGGTGTGGCGCGAGGTGTTCGACGATGTCGGCGGGTTCCGCGCCGGCGTTTCGGAGGACATGGATTGGTCGTTCCGCGCCCGGGCCGCCGGCTTCAGCCTGGGCTACCAGCCGGCGGCGATCGTATCGCATTACGCCCGCCGCGACTGGGAGGAGCTGGCCACGCGCTGGCGCCGGGTGATACGCGAGCACTATCTGCTGGCGAGCGAACGCCGGTTCGGCGACCTGCGCTGGACCGTCAAGACGATGCTGATGCCGGCCTCCGTGCTGCCGCATCTACTACGCGTGGCACGCAGCCGCCGGCTGCCCACGGCGGGGCTGAAATTGTCCGCGGCCACCGTCCTGGTACGTCACCGGTTATGGCGTGCCCGGCTGATGTGGGGCATGGCGCGCGACTGCCGCGTCCGTGCCGCCATGCCCGCGACCGTGTGATGGCGAGCCAGGCCGTACATGCCGCCTGGCTTCGCCCGTGCACCCGCCCGTGCACCCTGGGGCACTGGACGATGGATGAGGCGGTGCAGGCTATCGGCCAGGCAGCGGAGGCCGCGCAATGGCGCTACGCCATCACCCCGAACGCCGCCCATTTCGCCCGCCTGCAGGGCGGTGACGCACACCTGGCCGCCATCTACGCAAACGCGGATTTCTGCTTCCTGGACAGCCGGGTGATCGCGCTGCTCGCCCGGCTGGCCGGCCTGAAGCCGCCGCCGGTGGTGACCGGCGCCGGGCTGGTCGAGGCGCTGTTCACGCGCGCCATCAAGCCTGCCAGCACGGTGTGCGTCGTGGGCGGCTCGCCGGAGGCTGTCGGCCGGCTGCAAGCCCGCTTCGCCATCGCGCCGGTCCGCCATCTGTGTCCATCTATGGGGTTCTGGCGCCATGAGGCCGAGCTCTCGCAAGCCGCTTCATTCGTGGCCGATAGCGGTGCCGATTACACCTTTCTCTGCGTCGGCTCGCCACAGCAGGAGGTCCTGGCAGACAGGATCGCCCGGACCGGACGCGCCAGGGGCGTGGGTATCTGCGCCGGTGCGTCGATCGATTTCCTGACCGGCCTGCAGAGGCGCGCGCCGCGCCCGGTGCGCCGCCTGGCGCTCGAATGGGCGTGGCGCCTGGCGGCCGAGCCGCGGCGCATGGCGCGCCGCTACCTCATCGAGAGCCCGCGCGGTATCGCGTTCGCGCTTGGCCCATATGGCGGCCTGCGATGAACGCCTACAGCCAGTCGCCGTTCGTGGCCGTACTCATCGTCGGATTCCGCACTCCGCATGCGATAGCCACCTGCCTGCGGGCGCTGGGTCGGGCTACGCCTATCCCGCATTTTGACGTCTTCATCGCCGAGAATGGCGGCGCGGAAGCCGCAGCGCGACTGGCCGCCACGTTGACGGCGCCAGGCGGCCCCTGCGGGAAGCTGCAGGAGGGTGCCACACCCTTGCGCCAGGCCCAGGGAGCCCGGCAGACGGCCGAACTCTGCCTGCTGTCGCCCAACGGCGAAGCGCGATGCTCCGTGTTCATCAGCGACATGATCGAGAACCGTGGCTATGCCGGCGGGGTGAACGGCTGGCTTGCCACGCTCGCTTGCCTGCCGGGCTGGACCGGCGCCTGGGTCCTCAATCCGGATACCGTGCCGTCCGCCGACGCGCTGCTGGAGCTGACGCGCTACGCCGCCGAACAGGGCAAGGGCATGGTGGCCAGCCGCCTCGTCCACCTGCCGCGCTCGGGCAACATCCAGCTGCGCGGCCTGGCCTGGAGCCGGCTGCGCGCGGTGACGGTGGGGATCGACCCGGACTGCCCGGCCTCCATCATGCCTTCGGCACGCGATGTCGAAGCGCGCATGGGCTCGCCGTCCGGTGCCTCGATGTATGCCTCGCGCAAGCTGATCGAGCGGATCGGCCCGATGAACGACGACTACTTCCTGTATTACGAGGATCTCGACTGGGGCTATTGCGCCAAAGCGCTCGATGCGATCGGCTACGCCGACCGTGCGGTGGTGGCCCATGCCGGCGGCTCCACCATCAAGTCGCAGGCGCACCGCGCCGAACGTTCGCCGATGGCGGTCTATCTGCAGTTCCGCAACCGCATCCTGTTCGTGCGGCGGCACTTCCCTAACTGGATGGCGTGGACGCTGCTGATGCAATGCGCGCATCTGGCAAGCTTCGCCGCCGTGGGTGCGTGGCGGAACCTGGCTGTCGCGGCACGCGGCCTGCGGGCCGGGCTGCGCGGGGAGACGGGTGCGCCGCCGGTGTCACTCGCTCGGCATTGAACTTGGGCGAAGCAGGCAAGGCCTTCTTTTTTGCAAAAAAGAAGCAAAAAACTTTTGTTCCCCGCGATGCTGCAGTGCCTAGCTTTATTAACGGCACCCGGCTGATGCAAATGGGGGTAGAAAAAGTTTTTTGGTCCTTTTTTACAAAAAAGGACTGCTTGCCTGCTTCGCAACTGCGCGAACCGTTCCAGTGATGGCCAGTGGCTGACGGAATGGCCGCCGCACCAGCGCGCACTGCGGGCGCATCCTCGCTGCTTGGCGGCAGCGTGGTCGTGGGTCTAGGCCTGGCGATTGAGCTCGGGTCGCTGTTCGTGCGGACCATCATTCTCGCGCGCCTGCTCGGATCCAGGGAATTCGGCATTGCGGCTGCCATCAACACGCTTGGCGCGGTGATCGAGATGATCAGCTTTGTCGGACTGGACCGCTATCTGGTCTATGCGCGCGATGGCGGGAGCCGGGCGGCGCTGGACGCGGCGCACACGCTGACGCTGGCGCGCGGCGGTGTCGGCTTCTGCCTGGCGGTGCTGCTGGCCTGGCCGGTAGCCGCTATGATTCACGAAGGCGGCCTGGGGCCGGAATTCGCCCTGCTGGCCGCCGCACCGCTGCTGCGCGGCCTGGTGCATCTGGGCGTGTTCCAGATGCAGCGCGCGCACCGCTTCCGGCCCGCCGCCACGGCGGAGGCCGTGGCAGCCCTGACCGGGCTCGCGGTATCGGCCATCGCCGCCTGGCTACACCCCAACCACACGGCCATCCTTTGGGGGCTGATCGCGCAGGCGGCGGCCGCCGTGCTCCTCTCCCATCTTGCCGCCCGCGCGGTGCCCTACCGTTTTACCCTGAGAGCCGCCCCGCTGCGGGCGGCGTTGCGGTTTGGCCTGCCGCTCACCTGCAACGGCATGATCCTGGCGGCCTCCAGCCAGCTCGACCGCATGGTGGTGGGCGGCTGGCTCGGCCCCTCTGCGCTCGGGCTGTACGGACTTGCCACCACCCTGCTGATGCAGCCGATCAACCTGCTGATGCGCTTCGCGACCACCGCCTGGCAGCCGAGCCTTTCGGCGGCGTGGCATGCCGACCGCGATGCCGTGTTCGCGGCACTCGCTGCAAACCTGAACCGCGCCGCCGCAGCCATCGGCGGCTGTGCCGCCTGCGTCATCGCCTGCCTTGGCGCCCCCGCAATCACGATGGTGTTCGGCGCCAGCTACGTGGCCAGTGACCTGTTCTGCGCGCTGTTCGCCGGCATCGTCGCCCTGCGGCTGGTACGGGGTACGCTCAACCTGTTCGGGATGGCCGTTGGTGCCACGGCCGACCTCGCGCTGTGCAACAGCGCGGGGCTGGCCTGCCTTCCACTGATGGCGCTGGCCCTGGCGCTGCGTCCCACCCTGGAGGCGGCGGTGGCTGGCGGGCTGGCGGCCGAACTGTTCGCCCTGACCACGACGCATCTACGCCTGCGCCGTCATTACGGCGGGTCCGGGCAGCGCGCGTGGCGCTCCGGCGCGCTCTCCTGCTTGTTGCTGGCGGCGATAGCCGGCTGGATTTCGGCCCTGCACCCCGCGCTGCCGCAGCGTTTGGCCGCATGCGCAGCCGGTCTCGCTGCCTGCTTGTGGCCGGCGGTGCTGGCTTCGATGCCGCGCCGTGTCGAGGCTGCTTCAGAGGAAGAAAGCGGTTCTTTTTTGAAAAGAACCAAAAAACCTTTGTCTCCGTCGGGTACGCCTGGTTGAGGCGTACGCTTCAACACTCCGCGGCAGCGCGGACTCTTTCAAATCTACCAGCGTCGCCGTGGCCTCGTGGCAGAAAGTAAGCAATCATTTTTTGGAGAAAGGACCAGATGATTTTTGTTCACCCGCATTTGCAGCAGTTGGAAATTTCAGAATAAACACGCGTGCTGAAATTGCGGGGCAGCAAAAGTCTTTTGCTTCTTTTCAAAAAAGAAGGCTTGCTCGCTTTGGCAACGGTCACTTCCGAGGACGATTGGTAGGATTCCGCGCCTACCAGGCCGGAACGACAGTCGCGCCGGCTTCGAACCTGATCCAGCCGTAGAGGCTGGCCGCGTCCACCGCGGGTGGCCCGCCGCCCCAATCCGCTTTTCCGGTCCATTCGTTGGCCATCAGGAAGCCGCCGGCCGGTCCGCCCTGCAGCTCGGCGCCGGCAAACTGCGCCGCCTTCCTGCCATCGACGGTGAAGACGATGCTGCCGGGCGTCCACAGGAACCCGTAACGGTGCGGCGCCCGCGACGGGTTGAAGCCCAGGCTGGCGATGATCGTGCGGTTGCTCGGGTGCAGGGTGAAATGGACGAGTCCGCGGTCGGTGCTGCCGATCCAGTCCTCGTCGGTCAGGAACTCGACATCCCATTCGCGCGGGCCATAGCCTGGAGCCTCTATCCAGAAGAACGACGCGCAGACGCCGGCGACCGGGGTCACCTGCAGGCTGGTCTCGTAATAACCGTAGCCGACCCCGCCGGTGCCGGTCCCGCCGTAGCCTGGCATGGAGGCGATCTCGGCCGCCTTGAAGGGTGGCGTGGTCTGCCCGCCGGGGACCAGCAGGCGCAATGTCCCGCCGCCATGCGCGGGGTCCGGCACGATGGTCGTGTTGGCCGTCTGGAACAGGTTGCCGCCGGTGGCGATCCAGTCCCCGTCCTTGCGGAACAGGCGGTCCGGCGAGGTGCCGCCGTCCCAGTCCCGGTCGAAACGTTCCACCATGGCGCCTGGCGGCGGGCGCAGCGGCGGCGCGGGCGGGCCGGCGCTAAACGCCACCAGTGCAGGCGAGGCGGCGCCGAGCGCCACGAGGCCAGCCAGGCCACCGGCGGCCAGGATGGCGAAGCCGGCAATCGCGGTCTGGTTCATGCGTGCTCAAGCCTCTCTGCTACAGGTTGCGGGACGGGGCATGCGCGCGCTGCGCACCGTGCGCACGCGCGCGCTGCGTGGTTGCAAGCTGCCCAGGGCGCCCAGATGCGCGCGCACCCCGGCAAACAGACCCATCAGGACCCAGGTGGCGCCCCAGAAATGCACGGTGAAACCCTGGAACAGATAAAGGAACAGCAGGATGCTCAAGGTTGTGCCGAGCCGGCGTTCCTCCGGTGTCAGAGACGCCCATGGCACGTCCACGCGCCGCCAGCAGGCGCCGAGAAGGCAGGTTGCGATCAGGCACGATCCCGGTATCCCGAACGACATGGCGGAGCGGAGCCAGAGCGAGTCGATCGAGGGCGGCATCCAGTCCGGCCGCACCCAGTCATCCGAAAGGCCGAGCCCGAACCACGGCGATCCGAGAAGGTCATTGCCGGCGACCTGCCACTCCAACAGGCGGTAGTAGCCCGTGCTGGGATCTATGGTGAGGTGACCGATAAGGAAGCCAAACGGGTTCGGCAGTACCACGGCGATGCAGCACATTCCAACCGCAGAAGCGCCGATCAGCCAGCGCCAGCGCGGCGTCCAGGTTGGCGTCAGCCTGCCATAGAGCAGGCAGAGCAGTCCGAGCATCAGCCCCATGATCGGGGCGGAGGATACCGACACGATGGCGCCCGCCGCCTGGCAGGCGATCAGCGCCACCCGCTTCCAGCCGCGGAATAGCTGGATGCTGAGCAGGATGCCGAACGTGCATACCGTGCCGAGCAGGATGGGATGTTCCATCACGCCTGCGGCCCGGAACCGGCCGTTGCGTAGGTCATAGATATAAGGGACGTGGTAACCGGTCAGGGCTTCCACCGCGGTATGGACGGTGTAGCTGTGCGTCCAGGGGTCCGGCAGGGCGGTGATTGCCGTGCCTGCCGTCAGCACGGCGATCAGCCTGCCCAGCGCCACCGCCTCGCCTGGCTCTTTCAGCAGCATCCGGCCGGCGAGGTAGCTTCCCACGAACTCGATGCCGATGGAGCCCGCGCTGACTGCCGCCCGGTCCAGCCCTTCAGTAATCGACACGGCGAGCACCATCCAGGCCACGGTGAGCGGCACCAGCACGTCGGAGAGGGAGAACCTGTAAGATGGCGTACCCGCCTGGCGCAGCAGGCCGACGAGGGCGATTGGTGCCACGACCAGCAGGATCGCCCGAGCCACCGACAGGCGTAGCGAGCCCAGGTAGAACGAGGCCTCCTCCGGCAGCAACAGCGTGGCCGCCGCGATCGCGGCGAGCACGAGAGACAGCCTGACCTGGCCTGAGGCGGCGCGCCGCTCCCAGCGTCCATGCGTCGGTGGCGAGACGATGCGGGCATAGGAGATGGACATGTGTTCCCGAAGGCCGCCGCTGGAGGCAGGCGCGCCGGAACTGTTGAGCAGCCGAACGGGCGGACGAAGGTGCGGCTGCACTATGCCGGCTGGGTCAGACCATTCTGCCGACCGCCGCGATGCACGCCCATGGTCATCCACTGGCCATGGCGCGCCTTCGGGCCGCCTGCAAACGGAACGGACCCTGTGGTGCACTCAGCTGAGCGGTTCCCATGCTGATATACCGTCTGCTGGAGAGAAGGATCGGCATGGGCAGCGACGGCAGTCGCCTGTTCCGGCGCCGGCGCTTCGAGTCCTTCCTGCCCCTGGTCGATGCGGTGCTCGCCCGCAACGGTCATTGCCGCATTCTCGATGTGGGTGGGGAATCCCGTTATTGGTCCGGAATGGCGGACCTGCTCGGCAACCGCGCGGTCCAGGTGACCATGGTGAACCCGGCGCGCAGCGCGATGGAAGATCCCCGTTTCGGGTATGAAATGGGGGATGCGCGCGACCTGTCCCGCTGGCCGGACATGAGCTTCGACATCGTGCATTCCAACTCGGTCATCGAACATGTCGGCACGTGGCCCGACATGGAGGATATGGCGCGCGAGGTGCGGCGGCTGGCACCCTGCTACTTCGTCCAGACACCGTATTTCTGGTTTCCGCTTGAGCCGCACAGTTCCACGCTGTTCTTCCACTGGCTGCCGGAACCGGTGCGGCTACGGCTGGTGCTGCGCAAGAAGCGCGGTCATTGGTCCAAGGCGCAGGACGTGGAAACCGGCATGGCGCTGGTGCACAGCGCTTTCCTGCTGGACAGGCGGATGATGGGAGCGCTGTTCCCGGACGCAAACATACAGTGCGAACGTGTGGGCGGCGTGATCAAGTCCCTGGTAGCCGTGCGGTCCGGCCAGGCGCCGCTTTGCCAGCCAGTGGCAATGCAGCGCGAGGCAATACTGGCATGACCGCAACACGCCAGGCGGCGGCGGAGGCCGGCCAGGATGGATGACGGGCCGCATCGCTCCTTCGGCGCGCTGCAGCCGGCCACATGGCGGCCGGAGACGACCGCCGTGCATGGCGGCGCCATCATCGACCCGGCGACACGGGCGGTGGCCACGCCGATCTACCAGACGGTCGCCTATGCCTTCGACAGCGCGGAGCACGCGGCCTCGCTGTTCAACCTCAAGGCCGAAGGCGACCGCTACAGCCGCATCAGCAACCCGACGGTCAGCGTGCTGGAGCGCCGGCTCGCTCTGCTGGAGGGCGGCGAGGCGGCACTGGCCGTGAGCTCCGGCCAGGCCGCCCTGTATTACACGTTGCTGAACCTGGCTCGCCCCGGCGCCAACATCGTCTCCGTCCCGCAGATCTACGGCACCACGCACAGCCTGCTGTCCCACATCCTGCCGCAAATGGGCGTCCAGGCCCGCTTTGCGGCATCCGATCATCCCGCGGACGTGAGGGCGCTGATCGATGGGGACACCTGCGCGGTGTTTTGCGAGAGCATAGGCAACCCGGCCGGCAACATCTGCGACATCGAGCAACTGGCTGAGGGCGCGCACCGCCACGGAGCCCCGCTCGTGGTGGACAACACCGTGGCGACACCGGTCGTCCTGCGGCCCATAGACTACGGCGCGGACGTCATCGTGCATTCGCTGACCAAATACCTGGGCGGGCATGGCAGCACGCTGGGCGGCGCCATCATCGATGCCGGCCGGTTCGACTGGCAGCGCCACGCCGGCCGGTTCCCCCAGTTCACCACGCCAGACGACTCCTATCACGGCCTGATCTACACGCAGCGTTTTGGCCGCTCCGCCTTCGCCGCGCGCTGCCGCAGCGTCTATCTGCGCACCACCGGCGCCGTCCTTTCCCCGCTGAGTGCCTTCCTGATTCTGCAAGGCATCGAGACCGTTGCCTTACGCATGGACCGGCATCTGGAAAACGCAGCCAAGGTTGCGGCCTTCCTTCGCAACCATCCGCAAGTCGGCTGGGTCAACTTCGCCGGTTTCCCGGAGAGTCCCTCTTATCAGCTCTCGCGGAAATACCTCGCCGGACGCGGCAGCGCGCTGATCAGCTTTGGCCACGCGGGGGGATACGAGGCGGCGGCACGGTTCTACGATCGGCTGCGGCTCGTGCTGCGCGTCGTCAACATCGGCGACGTTCGCTCGCTGGCCTGCCACCCGGCGTCCACCACGCACCGGCAGATGTCGGCCGCCGAGCAGCTCCGCGCGGGGGTCAGGCCGGAGATGATCAGGCTGAGCATCGGCATCGAGCACGCTGCCGACATCATGGCCGATCTCGATCAGGCTTTGGGTGACTTGTAGGAGCAGGCAGCTCTTTCCTAAGAAAGCTGAAGTTTGTCTTCTTATGGTCCGTGTTGGTGAAGCGCATCGTTTCGGAAATCCGCGACAGCGCAGACAGCAACTCTTTGCTTCTTCTTCTCGAAAAAGAAGGCTTTTCTTATCTACCCGGGACGCGTCCTCGCGCTCGCCGGCGCGCCGCATGACGCAGCGTCCGCAACACGGGCAACAGCCACAGCGAAACCGGCAGTAGCACCGGCCCGGCATCGCGCGGGCTTATGCGGCAGAGCAGGTCGGCCGAGGGCTGGAACCGGTTCAGCCGGCCCTGCACCAGGAACGCGCCTGTATGGCCGCTGGCGGCGATCACCGACAGTGCCTCGGGCGTCGCGTCGTCGTCGCGCCCATAGGGGAGGCTGAACCAACGCACTGGCTGTCCTGCTGCCTGCTCTATACGGTCTTTCGAATGCCGTATCTCGTCATCGAGCTCGCATGCGGACAAAGCGTGCAGCATCCGGTGCGTCATCGTGTGGTTTGCGGCGTGCAGGCCGTATGCGCGTAGGTTAGCGAGCTGGTCGGGGGTCATGAAAAGCTCGGACCGTGCGTGCAATTTTTCCTCGGTGTAGCCTAGCCGGTCCAGCAAGGCCTGCCGTATGCGGGCCAGTTCGCTTGCTGGCAACCTGGCTATCACGGACATCAGAAGGCTGGGCAACGCGGGAGTCGACCTGGCGTGGCTGCCGACGATTTGATGGACCTCGTCCTGGCCCAGCACGGTTGTGGCAAAGCACAGCAGATTGTCCATGGGCACGCGCCGGTCCAGCACGGCTGCCGGATTAATGAAGAAGAGTGCCTCTACGCCGAACTCTCGCAGGATTGGCGCGGCCACTTCACAGACGGAGCGGTAGGCATCGTCAAACGTGATGAGGAGAGGACGCTTCGGCAAGTGGGCTTTTTCCAGGTCTTCCGGCGTGATGATGTCGAAATGCTTCTGGTAGAACTGCAAGTGGGATCGGAGGGTTTCAGGACGGGTGGTGACCAGCAACTTGTCCGTGAAAGCATCGGCGCGCGCTGCAACGTGGTGGTAGACGATGGTAGTCAGAGCGCGGGCAGAGCGGGTTTGAGATTGCGCCGCCCTTTTGGGCCAGGGAGAAGAGCCGGCCGACTCAGGGTGACAAAGGGCCATCTGATTGTTCAACGGCAAGACCGCGGCACTTGCGGTCATGCTGGTTTCCAACCGCTCTGACCCATCGACCTCGCGCGCTATACCGGCCTGGTTCAAGATCAGCCTCCGATCAGCGCTCTGTTTAGTATCGCGCGGTAAAGACCGCCGGAGCGAAATATACTAGAAGCGCTGGTGCAATCGATGGAGGTTTGGACTGTGTGTCAATGTCAGCGTCACACTGGAGCTTCGGACGCGCAGCTTGCAGCTGACTTGGTAGCCGACCCAGTTGCGAAGCGACTGCCGTTGTGTGTCTTGGTATAGTTTAGCTGGCTATAAGGGTTGCGGGAGCTGCAACCATCTTGAATTGCTGGAAGCCACGGCGTTCACCTTGGGCCGGCGTTCGACGTTTCGGGATGACCGCCTAGACTTCTAGCAGGCTGTTGAAAAACGTGGTCGGGCGGGCGAGCTTGGTTGGGCGCAGCAAGTGGTCAGATGCCGAGCCGTTTCTGCGGTTTTGTGGGCTCCGGATTACCCGGCAGCCCGCGACGCCCATCGGCTTCGAAGCGTCCCGAAGCGCGTATTCGACAATCAGCGTGTTCCGGCGGTCAAGATGAACTTCTTACCTGTTGACCTACACGATCTGCTGCGTCACCCCGCGGACGCATGTAGTCCAACGCTTTTACAACATCGTTGCCGCTCGACAGCGTCTTGCATTCGTCAGTCATTCAGCTGTGAAGGTCGGCCAAAACTCCTCGCGCACGAGGCAATGCCATTCCGCACTTCACCGGTTAATGTCACGCTCGATGTCGAACAGCTTGTCGATGCTGAACCGCGGCCAAGCAAAGCGGCAATAAAACCGCTAGGCTTTTCCCTTGTATTTTACGTCGCGCCGCCGCTTCAACGTCGGCCAACACGAACAACTTGCGGCGCGCGTGCGCCCGACACCCTGCTTCCAGAATAACGCCAGGAATTCGGCTCACTTCGTACAGCTTGCCATAGCCGCCACAAGCATCGGCCTTCAGGATACCGGCATATCCCACCAATAAGCCCGCGGAGGTTCACCGCCGCGATCGCGCGAGTAGTGGAATATTGCAGCCGAAGGTGTGCCGCCGCCGAACAATCGATCATCGCGCAGATAAACCCAGACGCGAGCGATGTCCCTCTTGTCGCGGGCCAGCACCGACACTGCCGTGTCGTCGCCATGCAGCCGCTCAGTCACCATGACGTGCGCCCGCAGCCGATCGAACAGCGGCATCAGCGCCGCGGTGCAGGCACCCACCTGGTCGGCCAGGGTGGACGACTAACCAAACTCGCAGCCGGGCACACTGCCCATTGCCGGTCCCAATGCTAACCGCAGGTCATCCGGCGTCCCATCCTCACGAAGCCGGCTGCTCGGCGATGAACGACGCGTCGTCTGGCGTCAGCTCCTCCGGCTTCACCCGGCCGCCATCTGTCTCCACCGTAACGGTCCCGGTCCAGCCCATGTCATGCGCCACCGCCTTGGCCGCCACGATCAACCGGTGCAGCGCCTCCAGCGACAGCGCTCCCGCGCCGATCAGCTTGGCGCCCACGGTCAGCACCAGGATCACGTCGTCCACGCCCACCAGCCGGCTCTGCAGCGGCTTGGACCGTGCAGTTTCCACCTCGTCCAGCGCCGCCGCCTTCTCCTGCAGGCGCTGGGCGAAATCCGCCAGCTCGGCCTCCGTCATCGTCGCCTGGCCTTCGAAATGCAGCGTCACGTCAGTCATGGCACAGCCTCCGCGTTGCGGCCGGTCCGGCCGATGGACGTCATGAACAGAGGCGCCCAGTAGAACACGCTTTGCGCCGCCGCGCCCTGCAAATACGCGCACATCGCGTCGCGCAACGCCACCTCGGGCGCCGCCCCCGCGGCAAGCCCGGCATGCATCACCGGCAGCAGCGCGCCGGCGGTCGCATCGTCCACCGGCCACAGCGCGCCGATCACCGAGCCCGCTCCCGCCTCGAACAGCGCCCCCTGCAGGCCGAACAGGTCGTCGCCCGGCAGTTCGGGCAGGCCCGGCAGGCCAAGCGCCCGCTGCCCCGAGCAGCACGCGCTCATCACCACCAGCTCCGCCCGCAGCGTCGACGCGGCGATCGTCAGCGCCTCTACCTCACCGTCTCGCAAGTATAGCCGCGAGAGGAACGGGTCGCCGCCGGTGTCGTCGGCCAGCACGCTGGAACCGTGCGTGGCCAGATGCAGGCACCGGCATCGCTCGAGCGGCAGCGCCGCGAAGGCCGCCCGCGTGGCGGCGTCACCGAGCAGGGTGGCCGCGCTGGTTCCTGCCGCCTGCCAGGCCGCCGCCACGGCGCGCGCCTCGCCCTCCGCGTGCGGCAGGTCGCGCACGCCCGGCCGTCCGAACGCGCCCACGCCCACCGCGATCACCTCGCCCGCCTTGCTCCCCGCCCAGGGAAGCAGCAGGCTCTCGAAGCTCGGCACATAGCGCACCGTCGCCCGTTCGATCAGGTAGCGCCCGTCCACGCGGGCGGCGTGGAACGGCACCAGATGCAGCGTGCGGTGCGGCGAGAGCACCAGGTGCTTGGCGTCGGCCACGAACGCCCGCGTGGCCGCAGGCAGAAGCGTCTCCGTCAGCAGCTCCACCGTCCGCCCAAGCGAGTCCTCCGCCATCGCGGAGGCGCGCACGTTGTCCACGTAGCGCCGCAGCCGCGTGCGGTCTCGGTCAGCCAGGGTGACGCGCTCCGCGTGCACCCGCGTCCGGTCCACCGCCAGCACAAGCAGCACGCCGTCGGCCACCCACACCCACGCGACCACCGCCTCATCAGGCGCCAGCGACGCCTGCACGGAGGCCAGCGACAGCGCCGGCAGGGTGCGGCCCGCCGCGCCGCGCAGCCGCGCGATGGACAGCAGGCTCCACAGCGCGCGCCGATGCGCCAGCAACGCCGGCCGCTGCTCGGGCGTGGCCGCGTCGAGCGCCGCGGTGGCCTCCCGCAGGCGCACCTGCAGCGCCGCCACGTTGTCATCCGGAGGCGGCGCCAGCGCGTTGCGCAGCGCCGCGCGCGAGCGATACAGGTCCATGACGACCAGCAGGTCGTCCCAGCGCGCCAGCTTGAAGGCGGCAAAGGCGGCGGTGACGTAGAACTGCGTGCGCTCTGCCAGGAAGCCGCCCTGCTGGTAGGGGTCGGTGATGCGGTCGCGCCGCGCCTCGATCGCCCGTATCGCGCCCTGCGACAGTTCCAGCACCGCGGGCGAGTCGCTGGCCGCGGCGGCCAGACCGACGCGATGCGTCCGCAGCGTCAGGAACGCCGAGAACAGGGTGGGATCGGCGAGATCCCCGGGCCCGGTTCCGCCCGCGGTCAGCGCCGTCTCGCCGGCCATCGCCGCCGCATCGCTGGCCGTGAGCTGCCCGCGCCGCTCCAGCAGGCGCGCCTGTTGCAGGCATGCGCTCGCCGCCAGCCCCGGCTGAGCGGATTTGCCGGCGGCGGCGACCACCGCGGCCGCTTCGGCCATCACCGTGTCGTCCGGCTGGGCGTCGGCCTGCGTGGCGTCGATCAGTGCGCCCACGCGCCGCCACAGCGCCATGAGAGCCGCGTGCGCCTGATCCCCGGCCGGCGCCGGCGCGCTTTCCAGCCTGGGCGTGTAGGCCATCAGCGTCGCGTTGATCGCGTCCTGCGCCGCCTGCACCGCGTCCAGCGTGGCGCGTTCCAGATCATGGACCGTCTGCATCGCGCCCTCGATGCGGCGCGCCTCGGCCGGATCCGCCTTGCACGCTTCGGCGTGGCGCGCCTGCAGCGCTTGCAGCGTCAGTTGGCCCACGCGCTGCAGCAGCTTCTGAACACCCATCCCGCTGCGCCGTGCGCAGGCGGCCGTCACCCAGGCGTCCGCCCAGTCCGCGCCGTCGCCGGGTGCGGGAAAGCCTGCTTCTGCCAGCGCTGCCGACACCGCGTCCGCATAGCGGGCCATGCCGGGCGCGTCGTTCGCCAGCGCGGCCAGTCGCCCGAGCCGCCCGAGCGCCTGCGCCCGCTCGAGCGGGTCGGCGATCCCGTCCGTCACGCAAGCGAGGTCAGGGAACACGCCGCCGTCCACGTCAGCGTCCACCGCGAAGCCGAGCCAGCTCGCCTGGTCGCCCGCCGCCGCGGCGTCATCCGGCTCGCCGGCCGCTTCGTAGAGGCGCGCCGCTTCCGTGTAGGCGTCCCGTGCCTGGCGGGACCGCGTGAGTTGCTGCCAGCCGCGGCCGAGCGCTGCTGCGGCGCCCGCCATGGCGAAGCACAGATAAGGCCGCATCCGCCCCGGCTCCGCGCCCGCCAGCAGCTGCCGATGCGCCGCCAGCACCGCTTCCAGCGCCGCCAGGCTTTCCGGCGTGACCGAGCCCGGTACGGTCATGGCCTGCGCCGCCAGCAAGGCGGAGCGCAGCGCGTCCATCGCCGCCATGAGCCGCTGGTCGGCCTCCGAGAACGGCGCAGGCCCTGCGGCATCCGGATGCGCCCGCCGAAACGCGTCCCAGGCCGTTGCCGTAAACCTGTTGCGCTCATAGGCGGCGCGCTGCTCCGGCCGCATCGTGCCCGCCTGGTAGGCCGCCTGAAGCGAGGCGAACGCCGCCTGCGCGTCCGGCCCGTCGACGATACCCAGCGCGCGGCGCTGCGCCGCCATCAGGATCAGGAGAGCCTGCAGGAGGGTCTCCGGGTCCGCGACGCCGAGCGCCGCGGCCAGCCCGTCGTCCACGCGCTCGCCCGAGGGCGCCTGCCGCGCTCGATCCGTTGCCGCTTCCAACGCACACAACGCTGCCGCCCGGCAGCCGTTCGGCAGCCCCCGCTCAATCGCCTGGCGCAGGACCGTCCTTGTCGGATTTGAAAGGTTCATTGCCATGAAGCCGGTGATCGTTCGGAGAACCTAAAGAAAACTGTGTGTCCGCGTCCAACTTATCGTTTTGGTCGCTGATCTCACAGCCGACTCAGCGCATGTTGTCGGCGATGTGAGGCGTATCGCATCACCGGCGCAGTCTGTTCAGCAATCCCGACGTCAGGCGAACCAGTGATCATGCTTGCGCAGGCTGACCGCCATCCAGCTTGCGCACGAAGTCGGCGATCGCCTCGCCGATCTGATCGGGGCTGTCCTCCTGGATGTAATGCTTGCCTTGAACGGTAATCTCCGTCTGGTTCGGCCAAGTCCTGCACAACGCGCGGCTACGCCCGCTCAGAAGCCGGCCGGGATTCGCATTGATGAACAGCTTCGGCACCGTGCTCTGCGCCATCGCCTTGCCATAGCCGACGATAACCGACGCGACGTCGGCCGGCTCTCCTTCGACGGGTATCTGCCGCGGCCACGTCAATGTCGGGCGGCGCCCTTCGCCCGGCTGGCGGAAAGGTGCCCGGTAGGCGTCCATTTCCGCTTCAGACAGCGAGCGCTCGATAAAGTTCGGCAGATACTGCTCGACAAACATGTTCTGTTCCAAGACCAGCGTTTCGCCCGCTGGCGAACACATGTCCCGGAGAGGCGCGCGCGCAGGGACTGACCACTCTTCCCGCGTAAAAGGCGTGACCAGCGCTTCCATGTAGCAGATGCCGGCGACGCGTTCAGGATGCCGGGTAGCCCAATCGAAGCCAAGCGCCGATCCCCAATCATGCAGCACGAGCACGATCCGGTTTCCCAGTGCAAGCTCGTTCCAGAGAGCGAACAGGTAGTCACGCTGCTCGGCGTATGTGTAACGGTCTGGTCCTGAGTCATCCAGCTTGTCGGACCCGCCCATGCCGATCAGGTCGCAGGCTAC
Source organism: uncultured Acetobacteraceae bacterium (assembly GCA_964247675.1). GTDB lineage: Bacteria > Pseudomonadota > Alphaproteobacteria > Acetobacterales > Acetobacteraceae > BOG-908. Next base: position 35,610 of record CAXTVW010000001.1, on the reverse strand, counting down.
AAGCCGGCGCCCCAACCCCTGGCAGTGAGGCATGACGTTGCGCCACAGGTATGACGAGGTCGGGTTGCCGTGCTGGAACACGATCGCCTCACCCTCGCCTTCGTCGATGTAGGCCATGCTTCGGCCGCGCACGGTCGTGAACTCCAAGCTGCCAAAAGGCTCAATCGAAAAGGGCATGGTTCAATTCTTCCTCGCGGTCCAAGGTCCATGCCTTAAAAGCATGTCTCCGCCTCCGATTGCGGCTTAGTTGAGTGATTGCTATACTACCGGTGCCTCGTCAACCTTTTTTGAGTGGTTGATCAACTATAGGAAGAGCGGGTGGGACGACATCGCGCATTCGACATGGCGGAGGCGATCACCTCCGCGACCAAGCTGTTCTGGCGGGGTTACGACAGGACGTCGCTCACCGACCTGACCGCTGCGTTGGGCATCGCGCCTGCCAGCTTCTATTTCGCTTTTGGGAGCAAAGAGGCCCTGTTTCGACAGGTCGTGGACCGTTACATCGCGTTCCAGGCAGAGGCCTTCGAACGCGCGTTCCAGGCATCCACGACGGCCGCCGGCGTGCAGTCGCTGCTGCGCGGTTACGTGGACGTGGTGACCGATCCTGAGCACGCGCCAGGCTGCCTCGTCGTCAACAGCTCACCTTCGGCCGACGCTGATGACGGGCTGCGGCAATGGCTCGCCCAGCATCGCGAAAAGCTGCGGGTGAGGCTGGAAGAACGGTTCGCCGCAGACCTCGCCAGTGCCAGGTTACCGGACGATTTCGATGTGAAAAAAATGGCCCGCTACGTCGTGACCTTGGCTGGCGGCATCGCTGTCGAAGCACAATCGGGAGCAGGAAGGCAGGATATGTATGCCGTGATCGACGTCGCCTTGAAGGGCTTTGCAGCAGGCACCCGTTGAAATGGCAGCACCCACGCCCGCACAACCCTGCTTCCGGTTTCGCGACACCGTCCCGCGCTACCTCGCGGAAACGCTTGCGACAATTGCTCGTAAACGTTGAAACGAAACTACGGCTCGGCCGGGTGTCGGCCTCAGACGAAGCGGTGCACCGCCTCGCTGGCATGGTCCTGGAAGGCGGGGTTTGCGAGGTCCGGCACGATCTCGCTCTGGTCAACCATCGGGCCGGTGAGTGCGTCAGCCTTGCTTGCGTAGAACACGCCGCTTTTCAACTTCGGGTCGTTCAGCCCGGCCACCAGCCGCTGGGCGCCCTTCTCGACGCCCTGCACGAGGCCGAATGCCGGTAGCACGACCGGCATGAGCACGTATCGCAGCAGCAGCCGCATCGGCACGGGCATGTCGCGGGTGACCTGCGTGCCGCCCGTGTTGCCCGGGCTGACAGTCACCAGTCTGAGGCCCGGGTTGCGGCGCGCCACCGCGGCCATCCACATTGCGGCCACGTATTTCACCTGGCCATAGGCCAGCGTGCCGTCCGGCTTGCCGCCCTTGAAGTAGCTGCCATCGCAAAGCGAAGCGAACTCGTCGACGGACGACGTCTTCAGCACGGGCCGCTTCATCCCCAGCTTGGGGACGCCCCGCGCGGCTTCGCTGCCGGCGAAAACCGCCGCCCGCTTGAGCTTGCCGGATTCGATCAACCCGTCGAGCAGGATCACGTGCCCCAGCACGTTGGACGCGAAAATCTCCGTCACCCCGTCTTTGGTCACCGCGAGCGGCGTCTTGCCGCCTGACCCGCCGGCGTTCATCACCAGGTCGTCAACCGGTTCGGTCAGGGAGGCCAGGGCCGCACGGACCGAGGCCGGGTCTGACACGTCCATGATGGTGACGGCGAAAGCCGTCTTGCCCGCCGTCTTCTCAAGATCCGCCTTGGAGATAGTCGCTTTGGCTCTGTCGCGGCACGCCAGGATGATCTTCCGGTATTCGCTGGATACGGCCAACTGCCGCGCGACCTCCTTGCCGATGCCGACATTGGCGCCGGTGATCATCGCGACCCGCCCAGATGGCTGATCCATGTTGCCCTCCATACTGTAATTGTCTACTCTCCAGTACGTTTCATCGAACGGCCACGTGAGTCAACAGTTCCGTACCCATTGGTAGATAACCACCTCCATCCTGGTCGGCGTCCTGGACGGCCACGCGGGTTCGATCCCGACGAAGCGCTGGACCGCGCTGTCGCAATGTTCTGGGCGGATGGGTTCGAGGCGGTTGACGTGGACCGGATCGCCCGCGCGGTCGGGGTCACCAAACCCAGCCTGTATCGGCTGTTCGGTGATAAATCCTCGTTGTTCCTCCACGCCCTGCGGCGCTACGGCGAAACCATCGGCACCGGACCGCTCGCTGCCTTCCACGCGCAGCCGGACATCAGCGATGCCGTGCGGGCCCTGCTGGAAGAGTGTGTGAAGGCCGGCACCGCGGACGGAGGCCCGAAAGGCTGCCTTCTGGCGTGCGTGGCCGTGGTGCAGGCGGAGCGCTCGCCGGCCGTGCGGGAGGCAATCACGCGGGGCCAATCTGCTCTGACCGACATCCTGGAACGGCGGTTCGAGCACGCGGTCATGCATGGCATGCTTCTGGCACGGCCTCCTGCGCAAGCGAGGAGCCGCCTCCTGGTGGACCTGATGCAGGGACTCCTGTTGCGCGCCCGTGCCGGCACCTCTCGCGAAACCCTTCTTGCGGACGCGCGAGCGTATGTGCCGCTCGTGCTCGGCTGACAGCCTGGCTGCAAGAGGCGCCAGCGTCGCGTGATCGGCCGCCCTGGCGCCTTCGGCGCGCGACAGCAGCCCGGCCCCGGTGACGACCGTCCCGACATACGGGTCCGGCACAAGGGCGCGGCGCCGCGGGGCGTTCGCAACACGGCGGTGCTGCAGCCGAGCGAGGCGCTCGTCGATCAACGAGGTGGAGAAATGGAATTATCGGAAATCAAAGAAGTCTTCGCTGGACTGGGCGCAGTCGCGATCAAGAGAATGTTCGGTGGCAAGGGCGTGTACTACAAGGGCATAATAATCGCCATCGAGTACGACGGCGAACTACTGCTCAAGGGCGATGCCGTGACCGCGCCTGAATTTGAGGCAGCCGGTGCTGTGCGGTGGGTTTACGATGGCAGGCCTGGCAGGACCGTCAACATGCCCTACTGGTCCATCCCGGCGACGGCGTTCGACGATCCGGACAACATGGGAAAGTGGGTCAAGCTGGCTTACGAGGCCGCGATGCGCTCGACCAGAATAAGATGAGGGCGCGCACCGGCAAGACGGCCGCGCGAAATCGGGCAGCAACCGTTGCTAGTAAATACACGCCCCCCGCAAAGTCAGCGACACTTGGCATCTGGGCTCGGCAACCGCGGCGACAGCAGACCGACGTTCCAGTTCCAGGCCATATCGCCGCTGGTGCGGCGCCGGCACATGGCCGCCTCGTGCAGTTCGTACATCCCCGGTAGCAAATGGTCCAAGACTTGCGGACGGTCGCGGAAAGCCATGTAGGCGTGCTGCGGACCGAACGCCGGCCAGACGGGATTGCCGGCCGCCTCGGGCGTGCCTGCGCTCGTGAAGCTCATCCAGTAGCGGGTCATCGCATCGGACAGGGCTGCCTCACCGGCATCGGATGGCGGGCGCGGCCAGTTCGGCGGCAGGCGATCTGCCGTGCCGAACACGTAGGGCAGCTCGCTCGCGTGGAAAGCATGCAGGTTCGCGCGGTCGGCGGCCGGGTAGCCATGATCGAAAAAGTATAGGTAGGCCGGCATGCCGATGGCTGTCTGGCTGCTCACCAGCCGCTCCGCCGTCCAGCCGTAGAGCGCATCGCGCGTCGTAGCCAGGATGCTCTCCTGCACGTCGTCGCTCGGATACAGCCGGAGAAACGCGTCGGCAAGGTCCCCGTAGCGGGCCCGTATCTCCTTGTCGTATTCGGCCGGTCCGCCGGCGGGAACCGGTGGCGCCAGCATGCGGAGAGAGCGGATCTCGCCGCTGTTGAAACCAGCCAGGACGGGGACGCGCGCCTGCTCGCCGCGGTCGAAAGCGTCCACGAGCTGGCTCGGCAGCACGTGCCCGTCCACGGCGCCGAAAGACGCGAAGCCCGAGGCCAGGGCAGCGTTCGTGATCGCCTGTGCGTCCATGGCGCGCAGGGCGGCGATGTCGCGCGCGCCGAGCTTCTGCATGAGGGCCGCCCCCGCCGCCTCCGCCGAGGGCGCACCGTATTTCGCCTCCTTCAGCACCGGCGTGGAAATCATGTAGGCGCTCTCGGCGATCGCCTTGCTGAACAGACCGCGCGCGGCCGGCGCCACCATCAGATAAAGCACGCTGAGCCCGCCTGCGGATTCGCCGGCAATCGTGACTCGGGCTTGATCGCCGCCAAACGCCGCGATGTTCTGGCGTATCCAGCGCAACGCCTCGATCTGGTCGAGCAGGCCGTAATTGCCGGAGATGCCGAGCGGGGATTGGCGGCTCAGCTCCGGGTGCGCCAGATAGCCGAGAACGCCGAGCCGGTAGTTGATGGAGACGACGACGCTGCCCTGCTGCGCAAGCTTCGTCCCGTCGTAGATCGCCTGCGAACTCGCCCCCGAAACCAACGCGCCGCCATGGATCCAGACGAACACCGGTGCGCCGTGCGCGCCTTCCGGGGTCCAGACATTTAGCGAGAGGCAATCCTCGCTCATGTGCAACGGATTATCGGCATAGATGCCGCCAGGCGGCGAGACCGGCTGGAAACACGCGGGGCCGAACGCCGTCGCACTCCGGACGCCAGACCATTTCGGCGCTGGCACCGGCGGCGCCCAGCGGGCCGCGCCGGTTGGCGGCGCGGCATAAGGCAGCCCCTTGAAGCTACGCACGCCGTCAAGCAAAGCGCCGCTGACCGTGCCGGAAGTTGTCTCGACGATGGGCGGCGGCGCGCTGCGTGCGGGCGAGGTGGCCAGCGCCAACGTTGCTGCCGCACACAGGGCGAAAGCGCGATGAAGGAACGTCATTGATAGACCTTTGCGGCTCTGGCGGTGTGGCCCTGCTCCCGCCGCAACAGCCGGGCGAGGTGCAGGAACAGCAGTATCGCGATGAGGTAGAACGGCAGCAGGAACAGGAAGGCAAGCTGCAGGGAGTTGTGGCTGTGTGTGGGTCGCAGGAGGTCGCTCACGAAGCCCACGAAAGTGGGGCCGACGCCGATGCCGATCAGGTTCATCACCAGCAGCAGAAGGGCGCCGCACAGAACCCGCTGGTCCGGGCGCACCTCATCCTGCACCAGCGCCACCGATGCCGACAGATAGAAGTAGTTCAGCGACGTCAGGCCGCCCATGAACAGCAATGCAACCGGCCAGCTCGGCGCGAAGACGAAACCCAGGAAGAACGGCGTGGCGGCCACCAGAGAGGCCGCCGGCACGAAGCCGTAGGCGGCCTTGTCACGGTGCACCAGCCGGTCGATCACGCGGCCGGAAGCGAAGATGCCGCCGCTCATGCAGACCGCGATCACCAGCGCGTAATAGACCGCGACCTGGTGCAGCGTCATGCCCTTCTCGCGCATCATGAACAACGTCGAGAAATTGCCGGCGCCATACGTGATGATCTGGGTGATCCCGCTCGCGAGTGCGGCCGTCAGCAGGACCGGGTTGGCGAAGAACATCCGCACCGTGCCGGCGAATTTCGCGCCCGCATCAAGCGCCCCGGGAGCCGTCAGCGGGTCGAGCCCGCCGCGGGGCGGCTCTCGCACGAACACGGCCACCACCAGTGCCGCCACGATGCCGACGCCGCCCAGAACCACAAAGGCGCTGCGCCAGCCATAATGAAACGCGATGGACGCGCCCAGCGCCACGCCAAGCGTCTGGCCGATCGGCGGCCCGAGATTGAACAGGCCGAGCGCCGTGCCGCGGCGTCCGCGGCCGAAATAGTCGGAGATGATCGCGTAGGACGGCGGCACGCCCCCCGCCTCGCCCACGCCAACCGCCATGCGAGCCGCGACGAGCTGGCCGTAACTACGCGATAATCCAAACGCGATCGTGGCAGCGCTCCACAACGCGCAGGCGATCGCGAGCACGCGGGAACGGCTCGTCCTGTCTGCGAGCCAGCCGACCGGGATGGAGATCAGGCAGTAGAACAGTGCGAAGTAGATTCCGCCGATGCGTCCGAGCTGACCATCCGAGAGGTGGAGTTCATCCTGGATAGGCTTGGCGAGTATCGACAGCAGCTGCCGGTCGAGAAAATTGAGCGCATAGACGGCACACAGGATCGCAAGGACAATCCAGGCCAGCGCACCAGGTCTTGTGTGCGGCACGAACCGGGCCGCGTCGATGTCGCCGGCATCCACTGCTTCCTCCAGACGCCGATCTTATTTGCCGGCACTGGCAACACTCTGCCGCTTCCGATACGCGACCGTCAACACTCACTCATTCTTGGATGAAGATGTACCCTGTTGGCGAAGGCGGCCTTTCCCGGTCCTGCCCGCGGTACGTGGCGCGGCCGGACCGCGCGTCCCGCCGCTGGACGCTTCGCCTGCCTTGCCGCCGCAAGCACCCGCACTGAGTGCGAGGAAGCCGGCAGCCATGAAACGCGCCATGCGCTCGCGGGCCGCGGGAAAATCGTCGGATGCGCAAAGGCCACCCGACAAACGATCGATCCGGCCGGTATGCGCCAGCGTGTTCATCAGCGCCCCTGTCGTGAAATGGTAGCCCCAGAATATATCCTCGTCCGGCGTACCCGGCATCGCCTGCCGGAGGATGCCGATCAGCTTGAGCACCACGGGATCGAAATACTTGTCCATCAGCGCTGCGCCTTCCGGCGTGTTGCTCACGCGCGCACCGAACGCCGCATAATTCATCCAGGGCTCGCCGCTGCCGATGTAGAGGTCGAGATCGGTGTTGAGGAATGCCTCGAGCGCGCCGAGCACCGTCGGCTTACCGTTGACCGCCGTCTCGTAGCGCTCGAGCGCCTCCATGCGACGGCCGCTGGTGACGCCGGCGCGCCGCGCGAACACCGCCTCGAACAGGCTCCGCTTGTCCTCGAAATAGTAGTGCAGCAGCGTGGTGTGCACGCCGACACGCAGCGCCACGTCGCGCAACGTTACGCCATGCAGGCCTTCGCGTGAGAACAAGTATTCGGCCGCATCCACGATCTGTTCGTACGTCTCGGCGCGCTGCTCCGCCTTCGTGCGGCGCACCCGTCCGGTTGCTGATTTGTCTGTCATCCGTCAATCCCAAGACACTGCGCGGTGCCCAGCCGGGGCCGGTCAGGGATCAGGCCTCGGGTCCAGGCCGACCCCGGCTGCGTACTCGGCGCGGAGCCGGCGCTTGTCAATCTTGCCCGTCGCCGCCAGCGGCATCGCCGCGATTGCAACAACTCCGTCCGGAACCCACCAATCGGCAACCTTGCCGCGCAACAGGCCAAGCAGCGCTTCGGCGTCCAGGCCAACCCCTGCCCGTCCCTCCACGATCATCAGCGGGCGCTCGCCCCATTTCGGGTGCGCCCGGCCGATGACCGCCACCTGGCCTACCGACGCGTCGCGCCCGACGATCTCCTCGATCTCCGTGGGGTTGATCCACTCGCCGCCCGACTTGATGAGGTCCTTGGTGCGCCCGCAGATGGTGAGCGCACCGCTCTCGTCGATGCTGGCCAGGTCGCCGGTGTCGAGGTAGCCGTCGGCGTCGAGCACGTCCTTCTCCGCCGCGTAGTAGCGGTCCAGCACGCTGGCGCCGCGTACCCTCAGATGGCCGATAACGCCCCGTTGCTGCGCCAGCGTGGCGCCTTCCCCGTCCACGAGCTTGAGGTCCAGCCCCATCACCGGTCGGCCGGAGGCACGCCGGGCGCCGGATTGCGTGCCGGGCGGCGTTATGGTGCCCATGGGAGAGAGCTCGGTCATGCCCCAGCTCGTCTGCACCTGCACGCCGAGCCGCTGCTCCAGCCGCCGGATCAAGGCGTCCGGACAACTCGACCCGCCGATGATCAGCCGCTGCAGGCTGGGTGTCTCACCGCCCGTGGCATCGAGATGATCGAGCAACCCGAGCCACACCGTCTGGACGCCGACCGCGACCGTGACGCCTTCCTGCGCGATGAGGGCTGCCAGGCTGGCGCCGTCGGTGTGGCGGCCTGGCAGCACGAGCTTGGCGCCCACCGCCGGTGCGGCGAAAGGCAGGCCCCAGCCATTGGCGTGAAACATCGGCACGGCCATCAGCACCGTATCGGCGCCGGTCAGCGCCAGCGCGTCGGCCTGCAGCGAGCGCAGCGTGTGCAGGTAGTTGGACCGGTGCGTGTAGGGCACGCCCTTGGGCTTGCCCGTCGTGCCAGAGGTGTAGCACAGCCCTGCCAGGCTTTCCTCGTGGAACGCGCCCCAGATGGCCGGGACGCCCAGCCTGGCCAGCAATGCCTCGTGCTCCCAGACCGGGGGCGTGGCGCCGGCCGCCCTGCGCCCGGGAACCGAGCCCTCTGCTGCCGGCCCCTGTCCCGCCGCGCCGGCGTCGGGAGCCACGCCGGAATCCAGGATGACGACCTGTTCCAAACCTGGACACAGCGGCGCCAGTTCGCCCCAGAGCGGCAGCAGGTCCGCGGCCAGGGCCAGAACCCGGTCGCCAGCCTCATTGATCATCGCGGCCAGCTGCGATGCCGTGAGGCGCGGGTTCAGCGTGTGGCAGACGATGCCGCAGCCGGCGGCGGCATACAGCATCTCGAAATGGTGGCGGGTGTTCCAGGCGAGCGTGCCCAGCCTGTCACCGTTGCGCAGGCCGAGTGCCGCCAGCGCACCCGAAAGCCGGTTGCTGCGCGCACGAAGCGCCGCGTACGTCGTCCGGTGCGCCGGGCCTTCCGCCCTCGCGGTGACGACCTCGCGGTTCCCGGCCCATTTGGCGGCGTGATCAAGGAATTTGTCGAGGGTAAGCGCGTAGGACTGCATAGAGCGGCCTGAGGTCGTGATTGGAATGAGAGGCGCCCACCGGCGCACCATCGATGCGCCGTGGGCGGCCCGTCAGAACGTCTGGAGCAGGCTGAAACCGAACTGCCGGGGCGCGCCGGCCAGCCTGATGGGCGGCAGGGCGGCGGACACGTAATGGTCGTCTGTCAGGTTGTAGCCGTAGAGCGTGGCGGTGACGCTGCCATGTGTGTAGGCAACCGACGCACCGAGGATGTTGCGCGGCGCCAGGTAGTCTCCCGCCGCCACGTTCTCGAACAAGGTGGCCCATTGGTGCGAGACGTGGGCGAAATTGACCCGGGGCGAGACGACATCCGTGTCCGACACATGGAAGTCGTACTGGGCACCAAGGTTGAAGGTGAGGTTCGGCGCGTAGGTCTGCTGCTTGCCCGACAGGTTTTGGCAGACGGCATTTCCCGGCCCGCTGGAAAGGTTGCAAATGCCCGAGGTGGGCAGTCTCGGATCCTCGGAATAGACCGTGCCGAGCGAGCTGTTCTCGATGCCGATGTTGCCGTTGCCGGTGAAGTTGCCGAACACCCCCTGCGCGGACGCCTCGAATCCGTACAGTTTAGTGGCACTGGGATCGTTCTCCTCGGTCACCTGCAGCGGGTTGTTGGGGATCGGGATGATCACCTGGAAATGCTGGAAGTCGTTGTAGTAGGCGCCGATCTGCGTGCGCAGGTGGTCGTCCAGCAGACGTGACTTCCAGCCGACTTCGTAGTCGGTCACGTATTCCTGGCGGAACGGCGCCGGCAGGACGCCGCCGCCGAAATACAGCGGCTCGTTGAGCCCGCCCGGTTTTGAGCCGGTGGCTACGAAGGCATACAGGAAGTTGCGCGCGTTGACGTTCCAGTTGAGCGTGATCTTGCCGGTGACGTTGTTGCCTTTCTCCGACTGCACCACCGGATAGTTCAGCGCGAATTCCGGTACGTAGAACTGGGCGGCGTTCTTGGTCTCCCACAGCGAGTAGCGCAGGCCACCCTGGAGCTGGAACCCATCGGGCAGGTTCAAGCTCACCTGCCCGAAGCCCGCGAGATTATGCGTCGGGTTCTTTCCCTGCAGATCCTCGTCCACCACGCCAGGCGGCACGCCGATGTCGAAATTGTTGGTCGGGAACGTGTAGTTGTTCTCCTGGAAAAAGCCGCCCAGGATCCAGGTCACCAGCTGCTTTTCAGGCGAGATGATATTGAATTCCTGCGACCAGATGCGCTCGTCGACGGCTTCGGCGATGATGTAGTTCGGCGCGGGCAGGTCGGTGCCGTCGATGTCTCCCTTCCACGCCGTGCGGCCCTGCTGGTAGCCGCTCACGGAGCGCAACATGATGCCGTCCGGAAGCGTGTAGTCGATCTTCAATGTCGTTCGGGCGAAAGTGTCTGTCGCGTAGGTTGTATAGTTGTTGGCGAACTTGAACAGGTTGTGGGTATCCGGGTTGGTCAGCGAGTCGCCGAAATAGCCGCCATTGTCCAGGTCGTCGAAATCGGCCTTCAAGGACACTTTGAGTTCGGGATTTGGTTGCCACAGCAAGGCTATCCGACCGCTGGCCCAGTTCAGGTCGCGGTTGCCCTGCAGCGGTCCCGAGATGTCGTAGAAGGGATCGCGGCGCTCGAGGTTGAGCGCCACCCGCGCCGCGAACGTGTCGCTGATCGGGAGGTTCACCGCACCCTGCAGCCCGGTGTCGGCGTAGTTGCCGATATGCGCCAGGACGTAGCCGTTATAGGCGCCACCGATCACCGGGTCGCGCGTGTTGACGATGACGGCGCCGCCAGTGGCGTTCTGGCCGCTGAAAGTGCCCTGCGGGCCGCGCAGCACCTCGAGGTTCGAGATGTCGTAGAACGGTTCTTCCGTGAAGTATCCAGGAAAGGCCGGAACGCCGTCCCGGTAGGTGACAACGCCGGTCCCGGTCTGCGTATTGTGTTCGCCCTTGCCGATACCGCGTATGTCGAAATCGTCGCCCTGTCCGAAGTTGTTCACTGTCAGAGACGGCGCCACGAACTGCAACTGATCGACCGTCGTGACACCGTTCGCGAGCAGATCCTTCTGCGAGAGCACAGTGGCCGCGATTGGCGTTTTCTGCAGGTTAGTGGTGCGCCGCTCGGCTGTGACGACGACTTCCTCGACGGCCGCGGTGGCGCCAGGCTTTCCGGCAGGCTTAACCGGACCGCCAACCGGCTTGCCCGCCTGCACGCCAGTGTTCGGTGGGGCGGCGATCGGCTGGGCCGTGGCAGTCCGGCTTCCCGCCGATGCCAGAGCTGTGGCGACAAGACACAGTACGGGTATCTTCATGGTTCCTCCCTTTTCGGCCGTTTCCGGCCCGCGCTCTGCGGCGCTGGTGGCAGGTTGAAACGTTTTCGCGGACCGGTCAACCTTCACTCTGGAGTGAAAGAGATTGTTTCCGAACCAAAGTGCCGTGGCGGCAGGGCGCCTGCTCCCAAGCGCCCGTGGTAGTCGACATCGCTCACAGCCGCGCTTCGTCAGGCCGGATCTTCAAACCAATCGTGCCTACACTCGCTAGTCTGAAGGGGGATTTGACGATCAATGCATCGCCGTCGGGAACGCTGACCTATGCCGAAGAGCATTCCGAAGGTGCCGCGATGCAGCAAGCAGACAAACCGGTCGCCCGTAATGCCCGCGGCGAGGCCTTTGCTATTTCGGAGCCTGTGTTGTCCGCCCCAAGCACCGTGCGGACGAACGCTTAGGGCGCTGCCTTACTCTCGGCATTACTGCTGTTCGGTGGCGCGTTTCTGCGCAGTGTATTGGGACCGTTGCAGAAGCCGCAAAGCTCGCGCCAGGGACTTCAGACGCCGCCTAGGAACCTAACGTGCAGGAGCTTTGGCGCGCTGGCGGTGGGAGCATCCGGGCCAGCAGCAAGGCCGCCGTTTACCATCCTGAAGGCTCTCGCAGCCCCAGTTTATCCGCTTGATTCGCGTCTCTGACTTCTTGGCTGTCTCAACCCAGCATATCCACTCGTTACGCGCGATCGACGTGAGGTCCTGCCATGTGGTCAGCGCCTGCGCGTTCGCGTTCAGCGCCGCTTCCAGATCAGCAGGCAGATCGTGGACCACGCCGCCCGCAAGCCTTTCGGTCGTGGTCATCGGTAAGTCCCGCCAGCTATCCTGCGACTGTAATGGACCGCCTGGCCTATCTCCAGCACTAACCTCGACAGAAGAGGTTTCGACTACGTTCCCGGTGTCCGGGCGGCGCGAACGCAAGGCGTCCCCAGCCCGCGGACCTGCCTCGCGCAGCCCTGTTCGGCGAGGCCGAGTGTTGGCTTGGATGCTGACTCAAGATTTTCCTTCGTTTTTCGTGCCAACTGGCCCGTCAAAGGCGCGGCGAGCGACAGCCTTTTCGAAAGGACGCCGCTAGCGTCCTACTAGCCAGCCGGAAGGCGCCCGCTATAAAAGGCGGCACGGCGTCTCCGTAGCTCAGCAGGATAGAGCACAGGATTCCTAATCCTGGGGCCGTGGGTTCGAATCCCGCCGGGGACACCATCTTTCAAAGACTTAGCGCCAACTGCACAGGCGCCCCGCCCCTCCCCCGCGCTCTTCCCACAAAACAGCACCACATCGGCTCACTGCCCCAAACCCGCCTCAAACGCCGCCCCACCGCCCGTCCGGCACAGACCGTCCCTGCCTCACACCAGTCGCCGGCGGACCTCCTCGTAGGTTTTCTCCGTCAGCGCCGCCGCACCGTCCATCAGCCGGTCCAGCTCCGCCACCGCCGCAGATGCGCGGGTCCGGTCCGTCAGCAGCCTGACGTTGACGAGCACGTTGAGTGCCGAGCTGCGCAACCCGGCGTGGGCCGCCAGCACGGCAACCCCGCCATCGCTGACAACGGATGTGTTCCCCTTCGCGGACGCTTCGACCGCAAGATCGATCGCCTCACGGCACAGGCGGGCGCAGTCGAGCGGTGCCGCTATCGCCGATACCAAGGCGTCCTGGATCGCCGCGTCGCGCGCCGCGGCTTCCTCGCCGGATTGTTTGGCCATGCCGTAGGCGCGCATGAGCGTGTCGAACGCGTCCGCATCGGCGTCGATGGCTTCAGCCAGCTTGGCACGGAGCCCGTCGGCGCGTGCAAGAAGCGACTGCATGTCGGCCTCCACGGCAGCATATTTCTTCTTGCCGATGGTGAGATGGGCGACCATGCCGGAAAGTCCCGCGCCCACCGCGCCGAGCAAGGCGGCCGCACCGCCGCCGCCAGGCGTGGCCGCCTTGCTTCCCAGCTCGGCGAGAAACGCGGTCAACGGCAGGTCACGGACGGTCATCACGCCATCTCCTTCGCAACGGCCAGGATGTTCTCCGCATCCAGGACGAGATCGTTCTGCTCGAACAGCTTGCCGATACAGGCGCGATGCAGGCGCAGCTTCAGGCCGCCGATGCCCAGCGCGCCGAACGCAAGCTTGCCGCCATAATCACGTGCCTTGTCGTTCGCGGCGATGCCGCCGATGCCGAACGGCGGCTCCGGGTTCACGTCGGCCACCAGTTGCACGGATGCGGTGGACTGCCAGTCCGCCTGCGTGATGAGCTGGTGTCCGATCGCGCCCGCCGCATAGATGATGGCGCAACCATCCGCCGCACGGGCACGCGCCGCATCATCGGCCGCTTCCACCGCCGCGATCCGGACGCCGAAGCGCGCTTCGATGGCAGCGGCGGCGGACTGCGTCTTGTCAAGCTTGCGTCCGGTGATCGAAACGGCCGCACCTTCGAGCGCGAGCATGGCCGCCACGCGCGTGCCGACCGGCCCGGTGCCGCCCAGCACAATGGCGCGCTTGCCGGCCAGCGCGGACGCTTTGGCAAGGAGCGCCACGCCGGCGGCGGCCGTGGTATTAGCACCGTTGCTGTCCAGCATGACGGAGACCCGGAACCCGCCATAGAACTTGGCGCGCACCGCATCCAGCAGCGCCTCGCCGGCCGCCATGCTGGCGCCGCCCAGGAACAAGGCGGTGAACCGCTTCTCCTTGGCGCCACGCGTGAAGATCGCACCCTCGACCAGGCCGCCGACAGTATCGGGCGTCACGCCCGAATGCCCGATCACGTGGTCCGCGCCGCCGTCATAGGCCACGACGGTGTCGAACACGCTGGGGATCGCGTCCGTGTCCAGCTGGAACAGAAGCTTCGCTGTCATAGGCTCATCCAGACTGTGGGGTATCGGGTTATACTGAAGCCTGTTGCGGGTAACACTGCTCGACAGCAGGCAAGGCCTTCTTTTCTGAAGAAAAGAAGCAAAAGACTTTGCTACCTCGCCTGCGTTCACAACCGGCCTGGTTCTGCCAGCATCCGCACCTGCAGGATCGGATAGGGTGCCGATGCAGGCGAGGGAGCAAAAGTTTTTTGGTCCTTTTTTGCAAAAAAGGACTGCTTGCTTCCTAATATTCAGCCCAACGCGGTTGGTATCAAGCCACCACGTTACGCGGCGTGCCGGCCATGAACGCCTCGATGTTGCCGGTCAACTGGTCGGCCAGGATCTGCATCGCTTCCTCGCTGGCCCAGGCGACATGCGGCGTTACGATCAGGTTCGGAATGTCCGGATCGAGCAGGACGTTGCCGTGCCGCGGCGGCTCCTCCGTCAGCACGTCTATGCCGGCGCCGCCTATCCTGCCTGCCCGCAACGCATCGGCCAGCGCCTGCTCGTCAACCAGCCCGCCGCGCGCGGTGTTTATCAGGATGGCGCCGGGCTTCATGCGCGCCAGCTCCGCCGCACCGATCATGTTGCGTGTCTGCTCGGTCAGCGGCGCGTGCAAGGTGATGACGTCGCTGTCCCGCAGGATCGTGTCGAAATCCACCACGCCCTCCTGCGGAACCGCGTCATGGGCGATAACGCGCATGCCGAGCGCCGCCGCGCGCTGGCCGATTGCCCGGCCGATCGCGCCATACCCGACGATGCCCATCGTCGAGCCCGCGATGTCACGGATCGGGTTCGTCAGGAAACAGAACTGGCGGGACTCGTTCCACACCCCGCGCCGCACGTCGTTTGCATAAGCGAGGAGGTTGCGGCGTAGCGCGAACATCAGCGCCACCACATGCTCGGGCACCGTGTTGAACGCATAGTTGCGAATGTTCACGACCGTGACGCCGGCGGCTTTCGCGGCCGGCTTGTCGATCACGTCGGTGCCGGTCGCGGCCACCGCAATGAGTTTCAGGCCGGGCAACGCGCGCAGCGCCTCGCCGGTGATGCGCACCTTGTTGGTGATGCAGATCGTGGCGCCCTGCAGCCGCTCGGCAACCTCCGCGGCCTCGGTCACCTGGTGTTCGACGTAACGGTGCGCAAAGCCGGGTGGACGGAGCGTCGCACCCAGCGTTTCGCGATCGAGGAAAACGATCAGCGGGTCCATCACCTGCAATGCCGTGGGTTATTCGGCCGCCTTTGCCAGGCTCTGCGCATCCGCCTTGCGGAAATGCTCCTCCGCCGCCGCGGCGCCGCTGCCGGGTTTCACGTCGATGCCGATGTCGCGCATCGCCATTTCTGAGCCGGTGATCGCGCCAAGGCACATGAGTTCGTTGAGGTCGCCCAGGTGGCCGATGCGGAACACCTTTCCGGCCACCTCGCTGAGCCCTGTGCCGAGCGCCAGATTATATCGCTTGAACGCGCGTTTGATCACGTCGGCGGCGTTGAAACCCTCCGGCACCAGCACGGCGCTCACCGTGTCGCTGTACCATTTCGGCTCGCGCGCGCAGAGCTGCAAACCCCAGCCGTCCAGGATCGCCGCACGCACGCCGTCGGCCAGGTAGCGGTGGCGCGCGAACACGTTCTCCAGGCCTTCCTCGAACAGCACGGCAAGCGATTCGCGCAGGCCGTAGAGCATCGGCAAGGACGGTGTGTAAGGGAAATAGCCGTCCTTGTTGGATTTCAGCATGTCGTCGAAATCGAAGAAGGCGCGGCGCAGCGGATTGTTCGCGCGCGCGCTCTTCTGCGCCTCCAGCGCTTTCGGGCTGACGCAGCACAGGCCCAGCCCGGCCGGCAGCATGAGGCCTTTCTGGCTGCCCGTGATCGCGCCGTCCACGCCCCATTCGTCCATCCGGAAATCGATCGATCCGATCGAGCTGACGCCGTCCACGAACAGCAACGCGGGGTGGCCCGCGGCGTCGATCGCGCGCCGGATTGCCAAAACGTCGCTCGTCACCCCGGTGGCGGTCTCGTTCTGCACCACCATGACCGCCTTGATCGCATGCGCCGTGTCGGCCTTGAGCGCGTCATGGATGCGCTCCGGCGAGGCGCCCGTGCCCCAGGTCTCCTGCTGGACGACCACATCGAGCCCATGGCGGCGTGCGAGGTCGATCCAGAGGTGACTGAATTGCCCGAAGCGCGAGGAGAGGACGCGGTCTCCCGCGCTGAGCGTGTTCACCAGAACCGCCTCCCACGCGCCGGTGCCGGTCGCCGGGAAGATGAAAGGCGTGCCCGTGCTGGTCTGGAAGAGCTTCTTGAGGCCGGCGAACAGCGGCAGGGCCAGGTCGGGAAACACCGAACTGCGATGGTCCTCCATCGCCACGCGCATGGAATTCAGGATCCGGTCAGGAATATTGGTGGGACCCGGGATATGAAGAAAATGCCGTCCAGTCATCGCGCTCTCCCTAAACTTCTTTGTAGAGTGGCACCCGCTTTCGCGCGGGGTGTTCGTTCGCGACCTGAGGACAGGCCATATTCCGCCTCAGAACAACCCGGTAATTAGTCCTGCCGGTGACAGGGAGATGCTGTTCGCCGCCGGTACTTTCGGCAGCCCTGGCATCGTCATGATCTCGCCGCAGACGGCGACGATGAATTCCGCGCCGGCGGAAAGCCGCACGTCGCGCACGTGCAGCACATGGCCGCTGGGGGCGCCCACTTTCTTCGGGTCCGTGCTGAAGCTGTACTGTGTCTTGGCCACGCAGACCGGCAGGTGGCCGAACCCGTCCGCCTGCAACTCGTCGAAGCGCTTGCGCACCGCGGCATCGGCCGTCACCTCCCCGGCATCGTAGATCTCCCTGGCGATCGTGCCCAGCTTGTCCCAGGGCGTCATGTCATCCGGATACAGCGGCCGGAACTGCGCAGGTGCGCTCTCCACCTGTTCGACGACCGCTCGTGCCAGGTCAGCCGCGCCGGCGCCGCCATGCGCCCAATGGTCCGCCACGATGCAGCGCACGCCGAGCCCGTCGCAGAGCGTGCGCAGCCGGTCCATCTCTGCCTCGGTATCCGCGCTGAACCGGTTGACGGCAACCACCGGCGGCACGCCGAACTTGCGGAGATTGCGCACGTGCCGTTCGAGGTTGGCGAAGCCCCGCTGCACCGCGTCGGCGTCTTCACGCTTCAGCGCATCCTTGGCCACGCCGCCATGCATCTTCAGGGCGCGTATCGTTGCAACAAGCACCGCGGCGGATGGCGCCAGCCCGGCCTTGCGGCATTTGATGTCGAAGAATTTCTCCGCGCCGAGATCGGCCCCGAATCCGGCTTCCGTCACCACGTAATCGGCCAGTTTCAGCGCCGTGCGCGTGGCGATGACGCTGTTGCAGCCATGCGCGATGTTGGCGAACGGACCGCCATGGATGAAGGCGGGGTTGTGTTCCAGCGTCTGCACGAGGTTGGGCGCCAGCGCATCGCGCAGCAAGGCCGCCATGGCGCCGGCCGCGTCCACATCGGACGCGCGCACGGCCTGGCGGTCGCGCGTGGTGCCGACGATGATGTTGGACAGCCGGCGGTGCAGGTCCTCGAGGTCGCGTGACAGGCAGACGATCGCCATCACCTCGGAGGCGACGGTGATGTCGAATCCGTCTTCCCTCGGGTAACCGTTGGACACGCCGCCCAGCGAGGAGACGATCTGGCGGAGGGCGCGGTCGTTCATGTCGAGCGCGCGGCGCCAGCTCACCCGGCGGGGGTCTATGCCGAGCGCGTTGCCCCAGTAGATGTGGTTGTCCACCATCGCGGCCAGCAGGTTGTTGGCGGACGTGATCGCGTGGAAATCGCCGGTGAAATGCAGGTTGATGTCGGTCATCGGCACCACCTGGGCGTAGCCGCCGCCGGCCGCCCCGCCCTTCATGCCGAAACACGGGCCGAGCGACGGCTCTCGCAGGCACGCGACAGCCTTCTTGCCGATACGGTTCAGCCCGTCCGACAGGCCGACCGTCGTCGTGGTCTTGCCCTCGCCGGCCGGTGTCGGCGTGATTGCGGTCACGAGGATCAGCTTGCCGTCCGTCCGGTCTTCCAGCGACCGGATGAAGGGGAGTTCGATCTTTGCCTTGGTGTAGCCGTAGGGTTGCAGATTGCCGGCCTCAATGCCGAGGCGATCGCGCGCAACGTCGAGGATGGGCAGCAAGGTCGCGGCCTGCGCGATGTCGGCGTCGGATCTTGCTTCGCGATGCTGGTCATGTCCCGCGGCATCGGAACCCGAATTGTTGGCTACTGGCGCGTCCACATGTCCTCCGGTCCGCTGACCTGCCACCGGCGGTCGGCTCTTGTTGTTCGCCCCTGCCGGTCGAGCGGCCTGGGATAAGCGTGATTACCGGCTTAACGGTAGATCGGGAAGCGTGCGCAAAGCGCCAGCACGCGCCCGCCCACGTCTCGCTCGACCTGTTCGTTCGCCTGGCCGCCTGCGGCCGCAAGCCCGTCCATGACTTCTGCGATCATCTCTCCGACCGCGCGGAACTCGGCGGCGCCGAAGCCGCGCGTGGTGGCGGCCGGGCTGCCGAGACGGATGCCGCTGGTGATCGCCGGTTTGGCCGGATCGAACGGAATCGCGTTCTTGTTGGCGGTGATGTGGGCGCGCTCCAGCGCGGCCTCGGCCGCCTTGCCCGTCACCCCTTTCGGCCGCAAATCGACCAGAACGAGATGGCTGTCGGTCCCGCCGGTGACGATGGCCAGACCCGCTTTCACGAGCGTGTCGCCCAAAGCCCGCGCGTTCTCCACGACGGCTTTCTGATAGGCGCGGAACTCCGGCCGCAAAGCCTCGCCGAAAGCCGCGGCCTTGGCCGCGATCACATGCATCAGCGGGCCGCCCTGCAGGCCGGGGAACACCGCCGAGTTGAACTTCTTGCCCAGATCAGCATCGTTCGAGAGGATCATGCCGCCGCGCGGGCCGCGCAGCGTCTTGTGCGTCGTGGTGGTAACAACGTGGGCATGCGGCAGCGGACTCGGATACAGCCCGGTTGCCACCAGCCCGGCGAAATGCGCCATGTCGACCAGGAACAGCGCGCCGACCTCGTCGGCAACCGCGCGTATCCGGGCGAAGTCGATGATGCGCGGGTAGGCGGAACCGCCGGCGATGATCAGCTTCGGCTTCTCGCTGCGCGCCAGCGTCTCCAGCTCCTCGTAGTCGAGCAGCCCGTCATCCCGGCGCACGCCGTATTGGACGGAGCGGAACCACTTGCCGGACAGGTTGGGTGCCGCGCCATGGGAGAGATGGCCACCCGCGGCCAGACTCATCCCCAGTATCGTGTCGCCCGGTTGCAGCAAGGCCAGGAACACCGCGCCATTCGCCTGGGCGCCGGAATGCGGCTGCACGTTGGCGTAAGTGCAGCCGAAGATCTTGCAGGCGCGGTCGATCGCCAGCTGTTCCGCGCGATCCACTTCCTGGCATCCGCCATAGTAACGGCGCCCGGGATAGCCTTCGGCATATTTGTTGGTCAGGACGCTGCCTTGCGCCTCCAGCACGGCAAGCGACACGATGTTTTCGCTGGCGATCAGCTCTATGCCGTCCTGCTGCCGAACCAGCTCGGCTTGCAGCGCTTCAGCAAGTTCGGGATCGGTCTCCGTCAGAGACGCGGAAAAGAAACGGCCCGACGCTGGACTGAGGCGCTGCTCGTTCATGGAAGTCTCCCTGCTATCAAAACTTCGCTGCCATCAGAAAAGTTCCTACGTGACAGGCGGTTCAGGCGCGCAACGTCCTCGTATGGCGAACTCTGCATCCTCGCGATGTCTCGCCAGGCATCCAGAAATGCACAAGGGCTCTCACCATTGCACGATCAATCGCTTTTGAGCACTGACGCCACTACCGCGCTCCTACCGGCCGATGTTGCTGGCCTCTCCTCCACAGATGTCGTGCCGCTCAGCGGTATCCCGATACCTGCGCCGGCCACGGCATAAATCCGCACTGGCAGCTTCCAGGCGCACCCCTTGGACTGTGATTCAAAGCCAGCCGCTTACGCCGAACAGCCCGCAGCGGACCGGCAGTTCGCATGCCGGTCCAGCCAGGTCAGTAGAACAATATGGCACCCGTCGTGAACGCGTTGGACTGCGTGTCCAGCGGGCCGTGCGAATGCGATTCCTGGTGCGCGTACTCGCCCACCAGAGTCACCCAGCTCGTAAGGTTGTAGTACAAAGCGCCGATCTCGGCCTCGTTGCGCCGCACCAGATTGGGATCGATGTCACCCGCCGCGCGGAACAGCGAGCTCTGGCCGTAGCTGCCGACGACCTTGAACTTCTGCAGGAACTTGTAGCTGGCCTGGATGTAGCCGCCTTCGGAGTCGCGCAGGGCGCCGTCCGCGGAGATGCCGTCGAAGAACTTGCCCGTGGTGCCCACGCCTGCGCCGCGGTAGATGTAGCCGGTCAACCCGATCGGGCCGAGGGTCAGCGCCAAACCGCCTTCGCCGGCGGCCGCCGTCTTGCTGGTGCTGCCATAGATCGGGTTGCCCGCGTTCAGCGGCGTGATGCCCTGCTGGTTCTGCGTCATGAAACCGGCCCAGGCATGGGCGGTGAAGTTCGGCGATTTGTAATCGTAGGTGATCTTGCCTTCGAACTCCGGCGAACTGTGTTCGGCGGCGCTGCCCGACAGGCCCGAGAAGTTGAATTCGTTCTCCGGCTGGAACACGCCCACATCCAGCTGGAAGCCCGCGAAGATCGGGCTGAGATAGCTGATCTGCGGCATGAAGTCGGTGTAGATGTAGCCCAGGCCGATGCGGCCGAGGGACGTGTTGGCCGGATCGGCGTTGCCGCCAGTGGCGCCCACGCTCAGCAGCGTCGCATCGTTCAGGATCGCGTCCGAACCGAAGATCGCGATGTCGCGGCCGAACTTGAAAACGCCCACGTTCTTGGTGCCCACGGTCAGGAATGTCTTACGGAAATCGCCGCCCGCGGTGCCCAGCGCGTCGGCCGCACCGCCGGCATTGGCGTTCAGCGGATTGGCACTCACGTTGGCCGAGTTGATGCCCGGATAGACGCCGACGGTCGCCGTCACGTCGATGCCCTCCTGCGTGGTCGCCACGCTGGCGATGAAGGCGCCAGGCAGCAGGCCGTTGCGTATGGACGACGAGTCGAAGCCGCTCGCATCGGCCAAGCCGCCCGCAAGGGCCGGGCTGTTCGCGTGGTTCGCGCTGGAAAACGTGTAGAAGCCGTTGATGATGCCGGAGAAGTTCAGGTCCACGTCGCCCACGCGCATGGTGATGCCGGCACCCGGCTTGTATGGCTGCACGTGCACGATGTCGGGGCTGGTCTGCATCTCCTGTTCCATCGCCTCCATCTTGTGCATGGAGGCCTGCGCGGCGGCGGCACTGGTTGCGGCGGCCAGGGCCGCATCGTTGGCGCGGGTCACCGCTTCCTGGTCAGGCTCGGGCGACGTGTAGGTGGGCGCTCCACGGCGTCCGCGCGGCGTGGCCTTGCCACCGCCATGCGTGTGCTTGTGCAGCAGGGTCGTGTACTCGGTCTGCGAAAGGCTGCCGCGTGCATGCAGGATTTCCAGCAGGTCGGTGTAGTCGTCCGCGTGCGCCGGCACCGCAGCCAATGCCACGATCGAGGCCGATGCCAGCAAGCCGAGTGTGGTGATCCTCATCCGTATTCCCCCAGGCAGATGGCGCTTTTTGCAGCGCCTCCCTTGATCCCAATGGCCGGTTAGCCGGCTCACGGTTCCTACTGCCAGATTTTACGGAACGAGTATTGGCCGCAATGATTGTTTTCTGAAAGAAGTCTGAATGTGTAACCGTTTTGCTACATCAAGTTCAGCAAGCAGCATTGACACTAAAGTATCGATTACTTCGCAACTGCGAAGCGCCGGTCCGAAAGCGGAACTAGTCTGCGCCAGCCTTTATCAACCTCGACGTGTATGTGCGTCGCCTAATACGTATTGTTGCGCAACCGCACGTAGGGGCAGGTCCAAAGAGTCCGAGCAGTAGTATCCAGATACCGCGACCTATGTCTTCCTCAGCATTTGGCGAACGCCGATACGTCTGAAGCAGATCGAAAAATGGCGGAAGCGGCTGTCGTTCGTCAGAAAACGACTGCCAGTTTCGCACGGAGTCCAAGGCAGGCGCAGACTCAGCGCGCCTTGCGTGAGCCGGGACGCATGTCGCGCCCCGGCTCGCTCGCGTATCAGAAGAAGCCCATCGCCTTCGGCGAATAGCTGACAAGCATGTTCTTCGTCTGCTGATAATGGTCCAGCATCATGCGGTGGTTCTCCCGCCCGATGCCGGACTGCTTGTAGCCGCCGAACGCCGCATGCGCCGGATACACGTGGTAGCAGTTCGTCCACACGCGGCCGGCCTGTATGCCGCGCCCGAAGCGATAGGCGCGGTTGGTGTCGCGCGTCCAGATGCCGGCGCCCAGGCCATACAGCGTGTCGTTGGCGATGCTCATCGCATCCGCATCGTCCTTGAACTTCGTCACCGACAACACCGGCCCGAAGATCTCCTCCTGGAAGATGCGCATCTTGTTGTGGCCCTCGAAGACCGTAGGCTGCACATAGAAGCCGCCTTCCAGGTCGCCACCCAGTTGCGCCCGCGCGCCGCCTGTCAGCACCTTCGCCCCTTCCTGCCGCCCGATGTCGAAATAGGACAGGATCTTCTCAAGCTGGTCGTTGGAGGCCTGGGCGCCCATCATCGTGCTCGAATCGAGCGGGTTGCCCATTTTGATCTTCTCGACGCGCCGTACCCCCGCCTCGACGAAACGGTCGTAGATGCTCTCATGCACCAGCGCGCGGCTCGGGCAGGTGCAAACCTCGCCCTGGTTCAGCGCAAACATGGTGAAACCTTCGAGCGCCTTGTCGTAGAAATCGTCATCCTCGTTCGCCACGTCCGCAAAGAAGATGTTCGGCGACTTGCCGCCCAGTTCCAGCGTCACGGGGATGATGTTCTCGGACGCATACTGCATGATCAGGCGGCCGGTGGTCGTCTCGCCGGTGAACGCGATCTTCGCGATACGCTTGTTCTGCGCCAGCGGCTTGCCGGCTTCCACGCCAAAACCGTTCACCACGTTGATCACGCCAGGCGGCACGATGTCGGCCAGTATGTCCATCAGAACCATGATTGCCATCGGCGTCTGCTCGGCCGGCTTCAGCACCACGCAATTGCCCGCGGCCAGCGCCGGCGCCAGCTTCCAGATCGCCATGAGAAGCGGGAAATTCCACGGGATGATCTGCCCCACCACGCCCAGCGGCTCGTGGAAGTGATACGCCACCGTGTCGTGGTCGATCTCGCTGATGCCGCCCTCCTGGGCGCGTATGCAACCGGCGAAATAGCGGAAATGGTCGATGCCCAGCGGCAAGTCGGCCGCCGTCGTCTCGCGTATCGGCTTGCCGTTGTCGATCGTCTCGATCATCGCGAGAAGATCGAGCTTCTCCTCCATCTTGTCGGCAATGCGCAGCAGAACGCGGGACCGCTCGGTCGTTGACGTGCGCCCCCAGGCCTCGCGCGCCGCATGCGCCGCATCGAGCGCCAGCTCGATATCCTCGGCGCTGGAACGCGCAATCTTGCAGACGATCTGGCCGTTGATCGGCGAAATGTTGTCGAAATACCGCCCCTGCACAGGCGCCACCCACTTGCCGCCGATGAAGTTATCGTATTGCGGCCGGATGGCGATGTGCTGGGCTACGTCCTGGAGTATCTTGGCAACCATTTTTGTCTCCTTTTGTTCGGGACTGCTGCGGCGTGAAGGAAGCAAGCAAGGCCTTCTTTTTTGAAAAAAAGAAGCAAAAAACTTTTGTCCTGTTCGCCTTTACGCAGCCCGGGTCTAATTAATCTACACGCGCATTGTTGCAGGCGTGGGAAGCAAAAGTTTTTTGGTTCTTTTTTTCAAAAAAGAACTGCTTCCTTCCTTGCCTGCCTTCAGCTTCCACCATGCCAGCGCAGCTTCACCGTCGAGCTGGTCGCCTGGTCGAAATTCAGCATCGCGTCTCCCGCGGGATACCCGTTCTGCTGCAGCAGGTAGGCCATGATGTTGACGTAGTCGGCGTTCTCAAGGCTGCCCGGCGCCGTCGCCGGCATCTGCTGGGACACCATCGTGAACACCTCGCCTACCGTGTAGTCGGCTTTCTCGCTGGCCCAGTTCGGCCCTTTCAGCGAAGGGCCGGAGCGGCCCTCCAGATGCGCGCCATGACACATCGCGCAGTTGCCGATGAACTTGCCCAGGCCGATTGCCGCCTGCGCCTTGGTGTACAGCGCCGGCGCCGCCCCGCCTGGCGAAGGCTGGTTCGTCATCGCTATCTTCGTCGCGTTGAACAGCTTGGCCGCCGGCGCCGCCGCAGGCAGATAGAGCGCCACCACGTCGTAGCGCGCATGCGGCTCGTCCAAAGGATAGGTCGTAAGCTTGATTGCGCCCGGCGTGCTCTCATACTGCTCCACGGTCGGCTGCCAGATCATCGCCGCCTTCGCCTGGCCCTTCGCGATACTCTGCATGGTATCGGCATCCGTGTCGTGGATGTCGGGCACAACGTTGGCGTTGGCGGCAAAGTAGAGCGCAGGCGCCGTCTGGCCCGTGATGGCCACCTCGGTGCCGGCCGGCAGTTCGGCCAGGGTGTGCGCAACAGTGCCGGGCGCGTCCACGAGGACGAAGCCGGTCTGTGCGTAGGGCTTTGTCGTCAGGAGCCCGGGCGGCGCCTCGCCGCCGCTGGTATCGATCGGATAGCCCATGACCAGGTCGCACTGGCTGGTCAGCAGCTGGGTGAACTTCTTAAGCGGAAAGCCGTCCTCCCCGCCGCCGCTGCCATCGAACGGCGCCACCACCAGCTTCAACCCGGCCTGCGTGGCCACGCGCTCCGCCACGCTCCTGTCGCGCGCCACCGTGGCGCTCGAACTGTCCACGCACACACGCAAATCGGCCGCCTGCGCCGCCGTCACGCCTGCCAGCAGCACGGCACCCGCAAAAGCGCAACCGGCGGGGTGCCAGGGACCCCGCCTCCGCCGATCCGCTTTACGCACCCTCACTCCGCTCAAAGGCCGAACACGTAAAGATGCCCGCCGAGCGGTATCCCGCTCACCGCCGGATCCTTGGCCATGTCGCCGCCCCAGATCGGCGTCGCACCGCCCCAGCCGGCCCACACGCCCACATACTGCTTGTCGCCAACCTTCCAGGTGGAGGGCACGCCGATCACGCCGCTGCTCATCTGCGGGCTCTTCCACTTCACGGCACCGGTCTTGGCGTCGAACGCGTACAGGTAGCCGTCGGCCGAGCCGGAGAACACCAGGCCGCCGGCGGTCGCCAGCATGCCGTCGTTCCAGGGCAGCTTGCTGCCGAAGCGCCAGGCCTGCTTGCCGGTGTTCAGGTCGATCGCCTGCACCGAGCCCCACTCGTTCGGGAACGCCGGATCGCGCTTCACCACGAAGCTCTCGTCGAGGAACGGCAGCCCCGCCTTGTAGGAACCGCCCACCACACCCTTGATCGTCATGCAGGTGTGCATGGTCGGCACGTAGGCCATGTGGGTCTGCGGATCGACGGCGATCGGCCACCAGTTCTTGCCGCCCAGGAAGCTCGGGCAGGTGAACACCTGCTTGCCCACCGCGGGCCGCAGGCTGTCATCGGTCACCATAAGGCCGTCCTTTACGCCGCTTACGCTCGTCGCGGTGGCGAATTTCTGCGCGTAGATCAGCTTACCGGTATCCCGGTTGATCGCGTAGAACCAGCCGTTGCGGCTGGCAGAAACCAGCGCCTTCTGCGCGGTGCCGTTATACGTGATGTTGGTCATGACGGTCTCGTTGGTGCCGTCATAATCCCAGGTGTCGTGCGGCGTGTACTGGTAATACCACTTGATGGCGCCGGAGGCGGGGTTCATCGCGATCACGCTGTCGGTGAAAAGGTTCGTGCCAGGACGCAGCGTGGCCAGCCAGGGGCCGGGATTGCCCACGCCCCAGAACAGCGTGTCGGTCTCCGGATCATACGTGCCGGTCAGCCACGCGCCGCCGCCACCCGTCTTGTAGGCGCCCTTCGGCCACGTGTTGCCGCCCATCTCGGTGGGTGAAGGCACGGTGTAGCGCTGCCAGAGCTGGGTGCCGTTCGTCGCGTCCAGCGCCACCACGGAGCCGCGAGCGCCGTATTCGCCGCCGGACATGCCGACGATCACCTTGCCTTTGAGCACGAGCGGCGCCAGCGTCATCGCGGCCCCCATATCGGCCGGTGCCAACTGCTTCTTCCACACCACCGCGCCCGTCTTGGCGTTCAGCGCCACCACGTAATTGTCCAGCGTGGCGAGATAGACGTTGCTGCCGTACAGCGCCACGCCGCGGTTGACCACGTCGCAGCAGACCGTCTTCAGGCCCACGCCGCTCAGATCATGCTTGTAGGTCCAGAGCGGCTTGCCGGTGCTGGCCTGGAAGGCGTGAACCTCGTCCTTCGGTGTGGTGACGAACATGTAGTCGCCGTTGATCATCGGCGGCGATTCGTGGCCTTGCTCGTAGCTGCTCTTGTAGTCCCACACCGGCTTCAGCGCGGCGACGTTACCGGTGTTGAGGCTCGCCAGCTCGGAGTAGCCGTCGCTGCTGTAGTCGTGCCGGTACATCAGCCAGCCGGGATCGGAGGCCGCCGCGGCAAGCCGCGCATCGGTGACCGGGGCGTAGGAAGGCGCGCCGGCCTGCGTCTCGGCGGTAACGCGCGACGCAGGCAGCGCCAGCAGCGCCGCCCCAAGCATCAGGCCGATGCGCCGGGCGGATCTATGGCGGGGAAGCAGGCGGTGCAGGATGCTCAAGGAAGTCCTCCATGGATTGGTGTGGCCGGCAGCTTGCCGCAGCCTCGTTTGCCGAAGCGCCGCTCGATCAGGCTCGCGGACATAGGCGCGCGTTTTGGCCGTCCCTTGCAATGGCCCGGCAGGCTCGCCGGCAACGATGTGTCGCAATCCTGCGACAACTTGCGATCACGGCGACCGCGTCCCGAAACCTGCGTCATTTCTTGTGCGGCGCACAATAAATTATCTGGCCAACACGCTCTCGCGCACACGGACACGCAGGTGGGCGCAGGAGTAACTCTATCCGATAACCCCTTGGCGGCTGCCCGGCGCACGCGGCAAGGAAGATCTCGCGTCAGACACGAACAGCACGAACGCACGAAGAAGAACAGCGCCCAGCTGAAGCATTCTGCTTCGTGCTCTTCGTCTTGAGTGTCCACTCTCCACACCGCGGCTGCCGAAGAAGGCAGGTGCCGAACCGGCCCAAACACCCGCTCCAAACGTCACCCGATTCGCCGATAATTGGCTGCCTGCTTGCGCCCGCGAGAATTTTCCTAACCTGTCGCGCGGTTAGGGTGTAGCCTCACAGGCCTGAGGCCAGCGGAGACTGGCCGAAAGTCGTCCGGAGATGACCGTGCACCACGCAGACCGCATACGTGCTGTCGCCAGCGACCCGTCCGCCTGCGCGCGCTCGGCGCTCTTCGCGTCCTGGGCGCGGTCGCTCTCGCGCTACAAGCTGGACCCGCTGCAGCCCGGCCCGCCGCGCCAGCTCAGCGAGCGCGAGCTGGGTAACGCCAGGGCCGTCGTCGAGCCGCTGCTCTCCGCCGGCTCCGCCACCCTGGACCGCCTCTACGCCGCGGTCGGCGGCAGCGGCTGCTGCGTGCTCTTCACCGACCGGAACGGCGTGCCGCTGGACCGGCGCAGCGCCTGCGGCGACGACGACCAGTTCATC
Organism: uncultured Acetobacteraceae bacterium; assembly: GCA_964247675.1. Lineage (GTDB taxonomy): Bacteria > Pseudomonadota > Alphaproteobacteria > Acetobacterales > Acetobacteraceae > BOG-908. Next base: position 8,014 of record CAXTVW010000001.1, on the reverse strand, counting down.
GACTGGGGCCTGCAGACCGGCGCGATCTGGAGCGAGGAGAGCGAAGGCACCAACGGCATAGGCACCTGCCTGGCCGAATCCCGCCCGCTGACCATACACCGCGACCAGCATTTCTACGCCCGCAACATCGGCCTGACCTGCGCCGTGGCGCCGATCTACGATCACCGCGGCCAGCTCGCCGCCGCCCTGGACGTCTCCTCCTGCCGCGACGACCTGACCGAAGACGTGGTCCGCCTGATCAGCTCGGCCGTGCTCGACGCCGCCCGCAAGATAGAATCCCGCCACTTCACCCGCGCCTTTTCCGGCGCCCGCATCGTCCTGGTCACCGACACGGACTGGAGCAACGGCGCGTTGCTCGCCATCGGCGACGACGACCTGGTCGTCGGCGCCACCCACGCCGCCCGCCACGCCTGCGGCATCACCGACGCGATGATCGAACGCGGCATACCCGCCCAGTCCGTCCTGGCCCCGCAGCACGAGCCCCGCGAAGACCTGGAACGCGCCGAACGCGGCGTCCTGCAGCGCGCGCTCGCCCGCTGCGGCGGCAACGTGTCCGCTGCGGCAAAGACGCTCGGTATCAGCCGGGCGACGCTACACCGCAAGCTGCATCGGACGGGGATCGCCCGGCCAGTTTAGGTAAGCAAGCAGTTCTTTTTTGAAAAAAAGAACCAAAAAACTTTTGTTACCCCGCATCTGAACCAGCCGCGCACATCCGGAAACGCCGAAGCTGCGCAGCGTCAGGGAAGTAAAAGTTTTTTGCTTCTTTTTTTCAAAAAAGAAGGCTTTGCTTCCTTACTTCTTCGCCTCAGCGCAAGCGTAGCTGTTGATCTCCGCGCCAAGCGACACTTCAACGATCTTCGGCATTTTCCAGGCCATCCGCTCAACTCCTACGTTACAGTATCATTTCGATAACATAGCGTTCCGTAAGCGTCAACCCGCGAGTCAGGCGGTCGTGTTCCGACTCTACAACTTGACAAGCATAGCCTGTGAACTAGGCAACTCGATCGCCCGTTCCCGCCGCCCCACCAGGAACTCGTCGAACGCCGCGCGCACGCCGTCCAGATACGAGTAATCATGCGTCACGATGATGCCCCCCGGCAGCATACGCGGGTAGAAAAACCGCAAACACGCCAGCGTACCCGCCCGCAAATCCACATCCAGATGCACGAAAGAGAAACGCTTCTCCGCCACCGGCGCCGCCGTCTCGGGAAACAGCCCGGGATAATAGGAGACATCCGGCCGGTCGGCCATATACGCCCGCACGCCGTCGAGCGAAGCAGCGTAATGCCCTGTTCGCATGCGATCGTGTTCGTGCTGCTCCGGCTCCGGCAGCCCGCGGAACGTGTCGAACAGATGCAGCGGCGCCCCGCCGCTGGCCAGGCTGATCATCCGCGCCGAGCAGCCCTGGTAGACTCCCACCTCAGCCATCTCGCCGCCGAGCGAGGCCTGCGCCTGCGCCAGCGAATACAGCGTGAACGCCTCGTTGCCGCTGAGCAGCGACTCCCGGCCGCTACGTGCGCGCCGGATGTTGGCCAGCATCTCCGGCTGCTTATGCCCGGCCAGGAAGGCCAGCTCCAGCCGCGCCAGCAAGCCGATCGAGAGCGACCGTATTGCGCGGCTGCCGGCGATCAGCCGGTGCAGCCGCGCGCTGTTGAAACGCCGGCCGCGCATGGCGGCCGGTAGTGCAGTGTCGGTTTCACCGAAATGGGTGTCAGGGATGGCCGTCTATCCTCGCAGCGCCTGGGCGCCACGATGCCGCCTCGTGAACTGGAACATGGATCGGCTCCAGTTGGTTCAGTTTAGGCGGCAAAAAAGATGCCGCGCGCCGCCGGCCAGGCAAGCAAGCAGTTCTTTTTTGGAAAAAAGAACCAAAAAACTTCTCTCACCCCGCATCCGCACCAGCCGGGTCCCGCCGGCGACCAACCGCCTCGCAGCGTCGGGGAGCAAAAGTTTTTTGCTTCTTTTTTGCAAAAAAGAAGGCCTTGCCTTCCCTGAACCTACTATACACCCCGCGCCCAGGCAGAGCAGTATCGGCACCCACTGTTGCGTTTCGATTGCAGGACAGCGTCAGTCGTGTGATACTATGGAGAACCAACTCCCCCTGCCGTCACGCAAACTTCACTGACGCGGCGCGGCGCGTGTCTTACTCGCTGCACCCTGTTCCAGCCCGCCGCGTGGCTGGAGGGTCCGATACGTGACGGTGAGGCTCATGAACGCCTTTTCTGCCCAAGCCCCGCATCCGCCAGGCGTCGCTGCGACCACCTATCGCGCCGTCTTCATCTCCGACACCCACATGGGCACAAAAGGCTGCAAGGCGGATTTCCTCGCCCACTTCCTCGGCTCGTTCTCCACCGACAACCTCTTCCTAGTCGGCGACATCGTGGACGGCTGGCGCCTGCGCAAATCCTGGTATTGGGACGAGATGCATGACGAGGTCGTCAAGCTCATCCTCCGCCACGCCAGAACCGGCGCCCAGGTGCTCTACATCCCCGGCAACCACGACGAGATGTTCCGCGCCTGGCTGCCGCTGCATCTGGAGATCGGCGGCGTGAAGCTGGTGGCCGACGCCGAGCACACCACCGCGGACGGCCGCCGCCTGCTGATCATCCATGGCGACCAGTTCGACAGCGTGGTCCGCTACGCCAAGACCCTCGCCTTCCTCGGCGACTGGGCCTACACCGCCGCGCTTAGCATCAATCGCTGGTTCAACGCCGTGCGCCGCATCCTGGGCTATCCCTACTGGTCGCTGTCGCAATGGGCCAAGCGCCAGGTCAAGGGAGCCGTGAAGGCGATCGACCGCTTCGAGGCCGCGCTATCGACCGAGGCCCGACGCCGCCACCTGGACGGCGTGGTCTGCGGCCACATACACCACGCCGAAATGCGCAAGATCGACGGCGTGCTCTACCTCAACACCGGCGACTGGGTGGAGAGCTGCACCGCCCTGGTGGAGCACCATGACGGCCGCCTCGAACTGCTCGACTGGGTCGCGCTGAACAAGCTCTCCTTCTTCACGCCGAGGCGCGTGACGGTGTCCGAACCTGCCTGACATCGCCGCGGCACCGCCGACACGCCTCTCCGGCCTGGCCAGTCTGGAGGCAGTGGCCGACCTCCCCCCGAACTCGCGCGTGCTCATCGTGTCGGACGCCTGGCGCCCGCAGGTGAACGGCGTCGTCCGCACGCTGGCCACGCTGGTGGCCGAACTGGAAGCACTCGGCATCGTGGCCGAGGTGATCGGCCCGGACCGCTTCCGCACCCTGCCCTGCCCCACCTACCCGGACATCCGCCTCTCCATACTCCCCCGCCGCAAGCTCGCGCGCATGATGGCGGCCTTCGCGCCGGACGCGCTGCACATCGCCACCGAGGGCCCGCTGGGCATCGCCGCCCGCCGCATCGCCCGCCGCCGTGGCTGGACCTTCACCACCGCCTTCCACACCCGCTTCCCGGAGTACCTGCGCGCCCGCACCCGCGTCCCCACCCGCCTCTCCTATGCCTGGCTGCGCCGCTTCCACGCCGCCGGCCACGGCCTGATGGTCGCCACCGAAAGCCTGCGCCAGGAACTCGCCGCCCGCGGCTTCCAGGACCTGCGCGCCTGGTCGCGCGGCGTGGACCTGGCCCTGTTCCAGCCCGAGCCGCAGGATCCCTACCCCGGCCTGCCCCGCCCGATCTGCCTCTACGTCGGCCGCGTCGCCGTCGAGAAGAACATCGGCGCCTTTCTCGACCTCGACCTCCCCGGCTCCAAAGTCGTCGTCGGTGAAGGCCCGCAACTCGCCGCCCTCAAACGCGACTACCCCAGCGTCCACTTCGCCGGCGTGAAACACGCCGAGGCCCTCAGCCGGGCCTACGCCGGCGCCGACGTCATGGTGTTCCCCTCGCTCACCGACACGTTCGGCCTGGTCATGCTGGAAAGCCTCGCCTGCGGCACCCCCGTCGCCGCCTTCCCGGTCACCGGCCCGAAAGACGTCCTGGTCGGCGGCGGCGACGCTATCGGCGCGGTGGACACCGACCTGCGCCGCGCCGTGCTCCACGCCCTGGAAAGCGGCGACCGCATCGCCTGCCGCGCCTTCGCCGAGACGTTCTCCTGGCGCGCCTGCGCGGAACGGTTCGTGACCAACCTGGTACCGATACGGCAGGGGCTGGAGGTCGCGATCAACCTCGCGCCGGCACTTGGGTAGGAAGCAAAGCCTTCTTTTTTGAAAAAAAGAAGCAAAAATCTTTTGCTACTCCGCCTGCACAGCGTGACGCGTACGTTCTGCCACCGCGTCTTGGCACAGCCGAGGGACGCGTCCGCGGCAATGCAACAGCAGCGTCACGCAACAGCAGCAAAAATGGACCTCGCAAGGCGACCACGGTCTGACAGGACGATAGCCACGTAGAGCCCCCACACCCTTCCGTGCTACCGCCCCGCCGTGCCTCTACTCCCCCTGCGCAACAACACTGCGCTGCAACGCCTCGCCGCCTTCTCGCTCGGCCTTTATCTGGACTTCACGTTGCGCAGCACGCGCTGGACCATCGAGGGCGGCGCCCACCTGGAACCGTACCTGTCCGGCGGCGCCGTCATCGTGGCGGTCTGGCATGACCGGCTGCCGCTGATCCCGGCACTTTGGGCGCCGGCGCGCCGCAGCAATCCCGGCCGCGGCGTGGCCACGCTGGCCAGCCGCCACCGGGACGGCCGCCTCATCGCCGGCGTGATGGCCCGCTTCGGCGTGCGCGCGGTGCACGGCTCCACCACCTGGCGCAAGCCGGGAAGCACCCGCACCAAAGAGAGCGGCGGCGCCGCCGGGCTGCGCGGCCTGATCGCCGCGCTGGAGTCGGGCGACGCCGTCGTCATCACGCCGGATGGCCCGCGCGGCCCGCCTTGCGTCGCCGCTCCCGGCGTGGCCCAGCTCTCCGCCCTGACCGGCGCCCCGGTCATCGCCGTCAGCGGCGCGGTCCGCCACCGCATCGTCCTGCGTAGCTGGGACAGGATGGTACTGCCGCTCCCCTTCGGCCGCGGCGTATTGGTCTGCCGCCCCGCGCTACGCCCAGGCGAGGACGCCAACGCGCTGGCGCAGATCTCCGAAGCCATGACGCAGGCCGCAACCCGGGCGGACGCACTATGCCTGGCCTGACAGGCCGCGCCTGGGCGCTGGCCGCCACCGCCGCCACCCCCGTCTTGCGCCGCCTCCTCCGGCGCCGCGCCGCCCGCGGCAAGGAACTGCCCGCCAGGCTTGCCGAACGCCGCGGCTTCCCCGGCGCCGCCCGCCCGTCCGGCCGCCTGCTCTGGCTGCATGCCGCCAGCGTCGGCGAAACCCTCTCCGCGCTGCCTCTGGTAGCCGCCCTGCCGCCAGACGTGACCATCCTGTTCACCACCGGCACGCTGACCAGCGCAAACCTCCTGGATGCCCGCCTGCGCGAAGCGGGCCTTGCTTATCGCGTTCTGCACCGCTTCGTGCCGCTGGACGTGCCTGCCTGGGCCGCCCGTTTCCTCGATGCCTGGCGTCCGGACGCCGCCTGCTTCCTGGAAAGCGAGCTGTGGCCGAACCTCCTGGCCGCCTGCGCCGCGCGGCGGATCCCCGCCGCCCTGGTCAACGCAAGGCTCTCCGCCCGCAGCGCCCGCCAATGGGCCCGCGCCCCCGGCTTCGCGCGCGAGGTGCTCGGCCGCTTCGCCTGGATCGCCGCCCAATCGCAGGAAGACGCCGCCCGTCTGCTCGCCCTGGGCGCCACATCGGTGGACGCCCCGGGCAACCTGAAATTCGCCGCACCGCCGCTTCCCGTGGACACAACCGAACACGCGCGCCTGCAGGCGCTGCTGGGCCACCGCCCGCGCTGGCTGGCCGCCAGCACGCATCCGGCCGATGACGCGGTCGTCGCCGCCTGCCATGCCGCGCTGAGCGCCCGCCATCCCCGCCTGCTCACCGCCATCGTGCCGCGCCACCCGGAGCGCGGCGCCGCCCTGGCCGCGACCTGCAACGCCCCAAGACGGGCGCTCGGCCAGGCCCCGCCGGAAGCCGGCATCTGGGTCGCCGACACGCTCGGCGAACTCGGCCTGTTCTACCGCTGCTTTCCCCTCGTCCTGATCGGCAAGAGCTTCGCCGGCGGCGGCGGCCAGAACCCGTGGGAGCCGGCCCAGCTCGGTTGCGCGGTCCTGTGCGGCCCGGACATGCAGAACTTCACCGAGGCCACGGCCAGGCTTCGCCAGGCCGGCGCACTCACCCAGGTTCCCGACCAGGCCGCCCTGGTGGAAGCACTCGACGCGATGCTGCGCGATCCGGCCGCCCTGGCCCAGGCCGGCGACGCGGGACGTCAGGCCACGGCCCAGGCCACTGACCTCCCACCCCTGCTGGCCGCCCGCCTGATGACGCTCATCGACGGCAAGCGTCCCGGCTGACCCGCATGGCGCTCATCCCCCCCAGCTTCTGGCGCCATGACGGCAGCACCCTGGCCCCCGCAATGCTCTCCCCGGCAAGCTGGCTGGTGGCCCGCGCCACCGCCCGCCGCGTCGCCCGCTCAGGCTGGCGCGCACCCATCCCCGTCATCTGCTGCGGCAATGCCGGCGTGGGCGGCGCCGGAAAAACCACGCTCGCCCTGGACCTGGCCGCCCGCCTCCTCGCCCGCGGCACGAACATCCACCTGCTGACCCGCGGTCACGGCGGCACCGCGCGCGGTCCGCTGCGTGTCGATCCCGCCTTGCACGACGCAAGCACGGTAGGAGACGAAGCCCTGCTCCTCGCCGCCTGTGCTCCCACCTGGATAGGGGCCGACCGCGCCGCCACCGCCAGGCTGGCCGTCGCCGCCGGCGCGCAGGCCCTGATCATGGATGACGGCCTGCAGAACCCGACCCTCACCCAGGATTGCGCCCTGCTGGTGATCGACGGCGCCGCCGGCTTCGGCAACAACCGTGTCCTGCCGGCCGGCCCGCTACGCGAGCCCGTGGCCGCCGCCGCAAGCCGCTGCAAGGCCGCGATCCTGATCGGCGACGACGCGACCGGCGCCACGGACCTCCTGCCGCGAAACCTTCCGGTCCTGCGCGCCCGCCTGCTGCCAGGCCCCGAAATCGCCAGCCTGGCCGGCCGCCGCCTGGTCGCCTTTGCCGGCATCGGCCGCCCGGCCAAGTTCTTCGACATGCTGACCAACGCAGGCCTGCCTCTGTCGGCCCGCCACGCCTTCCCCGACCATCACCGTTTCAGCCCCGGCGAGCTCGCCCGCTTGCGCGCAGATTCCGGCCGCCTCGATGCAACGCTGGTGACAACGCCAAAGGATTTCGTGCGCATACCGCCGGGCTTGCGGGCGGGGATCGTAGCGGTCGGGGTCTCGCTGGCCTGGGACGACGAGCGGGCGCTGGAGGGGGTGTTACAAAGCAAGCAAGGCCTTCTTTTTTGAAAAAAGAAGCAAAAAACTTTTGTCCCCCGCATTTGCAATAGTCGTGTCTCTCCAGACAATCCCGCACGCCGCCAATGCGGGGTAGTAAAAGTTTTTTGCTTCTTTTTTTCAAAAAAGAAGGCCTTGCTTCCTCGGCTTCAACAAGAACGAGCGTAACTATAAGCAAGCTTCATTGCAATGCAGCATAATAAAATTAATGACAATCGCAAAGTAGCGTCCTATCGTTGCGATCTATTGCTTGATGGCGGAGGCTCGCATGTTGGACTTGGCTGTAAGCTGGCTTCTCGCCAGTCCGCTAGCCGGCGTAGGCGCCCTGGTGGCGTTTGCCGTCGGGTTCGGCGTGTTTTTCATTCCGCGTGTGCGTGAGGCGGTCGGGCACGGCCACCCGCCCTGCTGAGGGTTGCCTCCGCCAGACGTTTCGAAAGCTGCCGAGCGCCCTTAGTCGGATGGCGGCTCGCATAGCCTGATCGGGCTGCCGTCCGGCAATCCTGGTCCAACCTCGTGCTTGCTGCACCAGCTGAATGCCACCGTAAACAACCAAGCCCGTCAGCGTCGGGAAGATAAAGGTTTTTTGCTTCTTTTCAAAAAAGAAGGCCTTGCCTACTTCTCCCCAGCCTGATGCGCCGCCAAAGCCGCCATATCCACGATAGTACTT